>NZ_JANMZH010000683.1:0-13450 GCF_031383065.1 Microcoleus sp. OTE_8_concoct_300
GTCGATTCGATGTTTAGTAATTGGCAGGTTGTTGTTGAATTAATGTCTTTGTCTCCACATAAACTACCTAATTACCAACAAGGAATAAGAGCTATGAGGCTTATTCTATCAGCGTTATAAGCGACTTGTCGCCCCGACAGAAATATTTCAGGAGAAGATTGAAAGTGTAATTTTGGCTGCGGCGCCGGGACTCGCATCTTCTAGCTCATTTTTATTAAAGTCAAAATGCGGGATCGTTCAATCATCCTTCAGGGATAAGTTGTAGGTAAAAATTGAAAGACGACTTCCTTCTGCTGACAGAGACGTGCAGCAGCTCAAACTCTAGATAATCTAAATATAAATCAACGAGGGTGAAGGGAATAATTTTTCGTATTCTGCCCGGTGTCAAACTCGCACCTCCTAGCAATATCTAACTCGAGCCTGCTTTCAGCTTGCTGCTAGAGATGCGAGGTCAGCCGAAGGTAGAATTTTACCCCTCTGGATAAATAAGTAGGGGTTTTGAGAAAGCAGAAGTCGGTCGTCCCGAAGACCGAATATTATAGGGCTAGCGAAAAAAAAAGCAAAATTATTGCATTCAAAATTTTTCTTTCCTTCCGCCTTCCGCCTTCTGCCTTTTTCCCTCTTCCTTCTGGCTTATTCCTTCTGGATTGTGGCTTCTTGTGTCACACCCGGAGTGCGAGTTTAACCTCAAATTTCCCGTTTGTCTAATGTTAAGACTTCTTCCGCTGTTTGCGTGGGGAGGATTCGCCGTTTTCGCTGTTGAGGATATTCTTTTGCGAACCGGGCATCCGGGATCCGTATCGGTTAGTCCAAACTTGGGTAAACTCGGCACCTAAGAAGAGAATTTGAGCGGAATAATTAATCCAAAGCAGGATAATCACGAAGGAGCCCGCAGCACCGTAGGTAGAGGCAATACCGCTACCTCCGAGGTAAATTCCTATTATGGATTTGCCGATCGTAAACAGCACTGAGGTGATGGCGGCGCCGATCCAAACATCATTCCAGGCAAGATGGACATCGGGCAAAAGTTTGTAAATTAAGGCAAAAAGCAGCGTAACTACGCCAAAGGAGATAGCAAAGTCCACAATCTGCCAAATGCCGACTGGTAATTGCAGCAAGCCGTTCAACCAATAGCTGACGGCGGCTAAAATGGCGCTAATGACTAAAGATACTAGCAGTAGAAAGCCTATGCCTAAAATCATTGCAAAAGACAATATGCGGTCTTGCAGGAATCCCCAGATGCCTCGTCCGGGGGGCGGTGAAACATTCCAAATAGTATTGAGGGCTTCTTTAAGATTAGTAAACACGTTAGAAGCGCCCCACAAAAGTGTAGCGATGCCGACTAGAGTAGCAATCATTCCCGACTTGGGTTCGGAGGCTTTTAGGATGAGTTCTTGGACTGTTTGGGCGCCATCTTTGCCGATTAAACTTTGGAGTTGGGCGACGATTTGACCTTGGGCTGCCTCTGCACCAAAGACTAAACCGACGATCGCAATTACGATAATTAGCAGCGGGGCGAGGGAGAAGACTGTGTAATAGGCTAGGGCGGCGGCTAGGGTTGGCGCTTTATCTTCTTGCCATTCACTAAAAGTTTGTTTGAGCAGCGATATGACTGTTTTTAATTTCACGGCTTTTGGTTTCCTTATACTTAGCGTTCACCAAGGGATTTTAAGAGGTTAGGGGTTTTTTAGCGTCGGCCACAAGATAGATTTATCGATTAGCAAATCCGGAAAATTACTTTTATGTCAGATTCCAACACAATTGTTAACAGCAGTGATGTAAACTTGTTGTCCAAAAAAGCAATGTCTTGGGCAAAATTGAGCGCATTAGTAGCGGTGGTAAATTTTTTGCTGGTGCTTTTCCATTTCAGTTACTTTCAGTTGCGCCCTATTTATCAGAGCTTTTTTCCGGGTTTAGTTAAAATTTATGACCCGATTAAAGGCATTGATTCGAGTTTGCCAAATCCCGAATATTTGAAAAGCGCTGACCAGTTTTGGCGAATTGATACGTTTTTTATCGGTTTTTTTGGGGCAGAATTTTTGATTAAAAGTTTGTTCCATACCCGCCGTAAACCGGGGGTAACTTGGTTTGATTTTGTGCTGAGGCGCTGGTACGAGGTGTTTCTGGTGATCCCGATTTGGCACGGGTGGCGGATTCTGCCGGTATTGGTGCGGCTGCACAAGTCGGGTTTGGTGAATCTCGATCGCGTAGTTGCTCAAGTTACCTACGAACCGGTGGCTTATTTAGCCGATACGATGTCGGAATACATGATGGTGCGGTTTATCAATCAAGCTAAAAGTTCGATCGAACAGGGCGATGCCGCGCAGGTGTTGCTGGCGCAGCAGCAGCCGTACCTTCATGTTAATCAGGAAAATACGATCGAACAAATTACCAAGCGGATTTTGGATCTGACAATTTACAAAGTTTTGCCGCAGGTGCAACCGGATTTGGAACAATTGCTGCACCACAATTTGGAAACAACAATCAAACAGTCGGATTTTTATCAAATCCTGCAAAATTTCTCTCCGATTAACATTTGGCCGACGGAGATGACGGAACAGCTAGCGAATTATTTGGCTAAAACTGCTGTTGATGTGGTATCTACTACTTATGAAGACGATAAAGGTAGAAAAATTCTCGATAATTTCAGCCAAGAATTTAATCAAAGTTTGCGGCGGGAATTGCAAGATGAGAAAACTCTCGGGGAATTGCAGTCGCTGCTGTCGGATTTGTTGGAAGAAGTGAAGTTGAATTACATTCAAGGCGGGTTGAAGTCCGATCCGGATCAGACTTTTACGGAAATTAACTCGCTGCGGGAAGTAAGGGAGAGTTGATACAGCAATGAGTTCGGACTTTGTGAATTAGATTCTTTCTTTTAACTCACATTTTGCACCCTTGTCAAGAACAGGTCTTGCATCATTGTCAAGAACAGGCAAGATGCCTGTTCCACAATAAAATTCATCTTTTGTGGAACAGGCAAGATGCCTGTTCCTAAACAAGTAATTGAGATTGGTGCAATATCTCTGTTAAAACGAACCATTGTCAAGAACAGGCAAGATGCCTGTTCCACAATAAAATTCATCTTTTGTGGAACAGGCAAGATGCCTGTTCCTAAACAAGTAATTGAGAATGGTGCAATATCTCAGTTAAAACGAACCGCGAAGACGCGAAGGGCGCGAAGGAAGAAAAGAGAAAGAGTTCACAAGTTCTACGGGTAAGGTGCGCATTGCGTACCTACGAATAGGGGTAGTGCGGATATCCGAAATGTCTGGGGTTCAACCTATCTGAATCGCAAGCTAAAATAAAAGAATTAACCTCAAACCTCTATCATATTAGATATCTATCTTGAACAACATTACCTGCCTAGAAATAGAAGTCGCTCAAACAATGCTGAGATTAGCAATGTTGCTGGGCTTAACACTTTTAATCGCCTTTTTTGTGGCGTCTGAACTAGCATTAGTGTCAGCCGATCGCTATCAAATCCGCCAACTTACCCAGTTGGACGATCGCCCAACGGCTAAAACCGCCGAACTCGTCCACCAAGCTCAGAACAACATACCGCATTACCTGTCGGTGACTCAAACTGGCACAACAGCAGGGAGTTTGCTGTTGGGTTGGTTGGGTGAGGGAGCGACTGTACACTGGATCGAACCGTGGATCGACAAACTGCCGATCGGTCATTTGCCGGCGGTGCTGACTGCTCATTCGATCGCAGTTCCCGCAGCTTTTATCTTTGTAACTTACGTAGAAATAGTCTTAGGAGAACTAATCCCCAAAGTATTAGCAACCCACGCCCCAGAACGCACCGCTTTGCTGTTGATGCCGGCCCTGGAACTCTGCTCAAAATTACTGTGGCCGCTGCTAGCAATTCTCAACGGTACCGTGCGGCTGCTGACTGGTTGGATTACCAGTAAAGAGTCTCAACCGCTGCTGTCCCCTTCCGAGGCAACTCTCGTTCAAAAAGATGCTCATTCGGCACTAATTTCTGGCAATTGGGAAGTGAGAGCAGTTAACGAAAAACTCGGGTTAAACCTGCCGACTAACCAAGCTTACCAAACAATCGCCGGATTCCTGATCCACAATTTAGGTAAAATGCCCAATCAAGGCGATCGGCTATTGTGGGGCGAGTTGGAAATAGAAGCAGCAAATGTAGTAGAAGGGAGTTTAGAAACAGTGCTAGTGCGTCAGGTAACTCGCCCCTTATTTGAGACTCAGCAGGCAGAACTCATGTTAAATTAAATTACTACGGGTAGGCACAATGATTTCTCAAATCTTTCTCTTCCCTTCTATTCTTTTCCTTCGTGTCATAAGCGTCTTCGCGGTTCGTTTCAATCCTGAGATTTGAGATTAGCAAGTAATCCCAAATCTCAAAATCTGCGCCTTTCATCAGCCAACAGCCACCTTAACCGCACCCCCAACCAACTGCTCGTAATCCGCCAACAACCACGGAGGCAAACAAGTATTCGCATCCTGAACCCGCAACTGTCCAAGGCGACAATACAGCATCGCCGCCAACAAATTATTTACAGCTTTAGGCGCTCCAAACCCTTTACTCAACTCAGCAACCAACGAATTAAAAAACTCGCGCTCGCTCTCATGCAGCGGCTCGTTAATAAACCCGCTGCCCAGAATTGCTTTGTAACCCTTACCAAAATCGCTCCGGTACAAAACTTCTACTTTTTCGCCGGAAACGCTCAGCCACAAATCGGCAATTTGCTTGCGAATTTGCCGCAAATCTGCTATTACCAATTCAGCCGTCGGGTCGATTTCATAGAGATTGACGGCAGCAGTTAATTGATTGAGAAACTCCGGCAGATAATCTTGTTTGACAACTGTTTGTTCTGTTGTCGCAAATGCGCTTTCAAACACCTTTTCGTAATCTTCAAGCAACCACTGCGGCAAGCGGGTGCGAGCATCGGGAACCCGCATTTTACCCGGTACAAAATACAGCATCGCACCCAGCAGAGCATTGATAGCTTGAGGCTGCACCAACCCTTTGCTAATTTCAGTCAATTTCTGCAAAAACTGCTGTTCGGCTTCAGTCATTGATTCTGCTTGCAAGCCGCAGCTAAGTATTGCTTGATATCCCTTGCGAACGTCTCCTCGGTAAAAATTTTCGAGTTTCTCTGAAGGCACAGTCAGCCAAAAATCCGCCATTTGTTTTCTGATTTGGCGGAGTTCCAAAACTACCGATTCGTCTGACGGATCGATGCGGTAAAGATTGACGCATCCTAACAGTTGATTCGTAAATTGTGGCGATTGAATGTATTGAGCTAGCAAGTCAGAACTTGAATCAGACTTGACGGCGGCTTCAGTCTCAAAAACTTGTTCGTAATCCCCAATTAACCAATGCGGCAAACGGTTGCGAGCGTCGGGAATTCGCATGGTTCCCGGCGGGAAATACAGCATCGCCCCCAGCAAGGCGTTGACAGCTTTCGGATGCACTAATCCTTTGCTAATCAGGGTTAATTGCTGCAAAAATATTTGTTCGCTTTCTATCATCGCTTGATGTTGGAAGCCGCTCTTGAGCAGGATTTGATAGCTATTACCTGAAGCGCTTTTGTAGGCGGTTTCGAGGTTTTCAGCGGGAAGGTTTAGCCAAAAATCAGCGATTTGTTTGCGGATTTGACGCAGTTCGGATATTGCTGAGATGTTTGAAGAGTTTCTTTGGTAAAGGTTGACGTTGTTCGAGAGGATCTCGCCCAAATCTGGCTGCTTGGGAATGCTATCTTGTAAGCTACGGGATGCTTCCTGGTGGCTGGTTTGCCATTTGCCAAAGAGTTCTTGGAATAATTTGCCGATCGCCCCAGAATATGCAACACTGTCAAAACACCGCGGATTACCTTGCATTTTCTGCTGAATTTCCTGCCGATAGCGCTGCCGCAATTGCGGGTTAGTGCCGAGGGTAACGGCTAGCTGAATGTAAGATGCTTCGTCATACGCAATTAAATCAGACATTTGTAGTTCCCGCAGCATCGCCGAACCTTGGCGAAACCGCAAAGCATTTCCTTCCACAACCACCGTCGGCAATCCTACTTGCAAAGGATCAATTAACGATGTTGCCCCAGCATAAGGATAGGAATCGAGATAAACATCTCCTAGCTGCAAAAATTCTTTCACATCCGCGCGACTAGGCAGTTGTTTTACGAACAGCAAGCGGTTGTTATTCACGCCGTATTTAGCGCAGACAGCGTTCAGATTGTTGACAAAAGGTGTGGTTGGATAAGTGCGAGTCCAAGCCGGTCCGAAGGGATATAAAATCAAGACTGAATCGGGTACTGCCGCTAAAATCTTGAGCCAAGTTTCTCTCAACTCCGGCAAAATTTTGTAGAAGTTGGCGCCGGAGATGAAAACTGTTTTTGTGTCTGAAATTCCGAGACTTTGGCGGGTAGGTTTAACTGTAGCCACTTCCGATTCTGTTGCATATTTGAAACAAAAACCGCTGCCTTCGAGAACAGCCAACTGTTCCCGATATTGTTCTTGATAACTAGCATCGGGCGCGGTAAATTGGCCTGCGATGTAGTAATCCATGTGGCGGATTCCGGTGGTTGTCGGGGAACAGAAAGATGTAGTTTGTACCCTCGCCAAACGGTGTATTGCTAGGGAGCCAACTGGTTTGTTAATAGCTGTTAAATTCGTACCGAAAAACAGGATATCTAAGTCGTCGGCGCGGATTGTTTGGACTTGCGATGCAAAGTCTTTCGGAAGTGCAACCAGCTTGTCGGCGCGACTTTGACAATACTGTTCTAATTGGTGCCCGCTGGTGTTGAGCGCGTACAGGTAAATCTCGAAATGGTTGCGGTTTAAATGCTCGAAAACCGGGATGGTAGCGAAGGTTTCGGTTTGCGGTGCGAAATGGTCGCTGATGATGCCGAGGCGGATTTTTGTCCGATTTGGCGATCGCGCCGGGAAGATACAATCAATTGAACAGCCGCGATTTTTGAGCGAAAACTCGATTATTTCCGCCCGTTTCGTGTAAATATTGCGCAGGTTTGCCGTGGTAAAGTACAGCGGGATAAAGTTCGCAACTTGCGAGAAAAATAAAGCTATATTTTGCCAAAGTTGGGAATCGGGATTTTTGAAGATATTGCTATGGATGTAATTCACCCAGCCTTGAATGAATTGATAGTAACTGTCTGCTTCTCCTTGGTTTTGGAATAGGTTCGTACAAGTAAACATGAATTTGAGATATTCGTTGGCGAACCAATTAGGCACTGTAGCGCGATCGTACTTGAGCGGCAATTGGTCTGCCCGCCGATACAGCATGGCTGCGAGCAGGTAATTGATGGCTTTTGGCTCGTTAAATCCTTTCGCCACATTAGCGACTAATTCGCTCACAAAAGCCTCTTCTGTATCTGTTAGCGGTTCATATCTAATGTCGCCGGCAAGCAGCGCTTGGTGCTGTTTGCCGACATCGCCTGCAAAGGAACTTGCAACTTGTTCGGCTGGTAAATTAAGCCAAATTTCAGCAATTTGTTTTCTAGCTTGGCGGACATTTGCTAGGGCGGATAAATCAGCGGAATTTTTCTGGTATTGCTCGATAATGCTTGACAATAAGATTGGAGCTTCCGGCGCTTTCGCCTGGATTTGCTGTTGGCTGCCGCAGGCTTGCATCAACGCTGAACTAACTGTTTTTGCCATTTTTGACCAAGCAAATTTGCGGGATTGTCCAAGTCCGGCAGCAATTAACGAGTTGCGAATATCCGGCTTCTGCATGTCAAGCAGGGCATTTCCCAGTCCATTGATATCATTTTCGCTTACATAAAACGCTGCTTCGCCTGCTACTTCTGGAATCGAGCTGTTAGGAGAAGTGACGACGGGACAACCACAAGTCATTGCTTCCAATATAGGCAGTCCGAAACCTTCATACTTCGAGGGAAATATCAGGGCGATCGCACCCGAGTAAGCCGCTCTTAATTCATCGTCGCCCAAATACAGCAGGTGGACGTTTACACCAGCAGTGTACGGTTGTAAAGTAGGTTCTAGCGAAGGTTGACCGCTAGTACAAACAACATCAAATCCCGACTTGCTGCTGAGTCTCGATAAAGCTTGAAAAAAAGCGATCGTATTTTTATAACCGTTGAATCCCAGACGTTCTCCCACTATTAAAAAGTAGGGTTTATCAATCCGGTTTGCAGTTTTAAATGCTTCTATTTCTGGTAGACTAGAAGGATAAAAATGTTTTTGAATGCCGCAGTGAGCGACAGTAATTGATGCGGGAGATATTTCGGGGAAAAATTTTACTAAGTCGCGGGCCGTGTTTTGGGAAATGGCGATGTAGGAAGATGCTTGACGGATAGCATGATGTTTTTCTCGCCACATGGGATTATTGAGGTCGCCTCCGGTAACTTCGGGTATCATATCGTAGGCGACAAATGCCGATCGCGTCGAAATCGGTGTTGTATAGTAGGTAGAAACAAATAAATCTGCATTTTCTCGATCGCAAATTTGCTGCAACATTTGTTTGTCAGCATCGGTTTTGTTATAATCGTAAACCGGAATCGAGCGATATTGAATGCCTGCAATCTTCGGTACTGTGCCGGCGCGATCCAGCATTACTATATTCTCAGCAAAACCTGATTTTACCCATTCTTCCATCAAAGACTGCCAAACGCGACTAATCCCGCTTTTTTGCTGGCTTTGAAAAAATATCCCGTCAATAACTATTTTCATGATTGGTGAGTTTCCTGTCAAATTACGATAAAGCAGTTCGATAAGCAGCGATAGTTTCTTGAGTGCACCTTTGCCAACTAAAAAGTTTAGCTTGTGCCAAGGATTTTAAAGACATACTTTCTCGCAGTGATGATTTGTTGTAGATTTCCAGCATACTATGACAAAGCGCCTCGGTATCTTTTGGATCTACCATAATTCCCGCTTCCCCAACTACTTCGGGAAGCGAAGATGTATTTGAGGTAATCACCGGTACTCCGCACTGCATCGCTTCCAGAGGCGGCAAACCAAAACCTTCATAAAACGACGGATAGACAAATGCTAAAGCACTGCTGTAAAGCGCTGCCAAATCCGATTCTGGGACGTATCCTGTAAAAATTATCCGATCTTTGAGAATTTTTTTCTGAGAAGCTTCTGCCATAATATTATCGTATTTCCATCCCGGAGTACCCACTAACACCAGATATAAATCTTTAATATTTTGTTCCTCAATTAGTTTAGCAAAACTGCGGATTGCACCGTCGAGATTTTTCCGAGGTTCCAATGTACCCAAACTCAAAATATAAGGAGCATCTGGAATGCCGTATTTGCGGCGAGTCGAAGCAAGTTTTTCCGCATCGCCGCAGGGGTAGAATACAGTCGGTTCCGCAGCGAGATGCGTGACGAAAACTCTCGAAGCGTCAAGCTTGAGATAATTGCAAAGGTCATTCTTAGTTGAATGCGATATGCAAATCACCCAATCCTTTTGAGAGATGCTTGCTAAGGTTTTTTTGTAAAGTAAAGGGATTTGCTCGCTCAGCAAAAACTGCGGGTACAAAACAGGAATCAAGTCATAAATAGTCAAAAAAATCTGAGCTTTACTTGTTTGCGCCGAAACAGGTATTTCATCGTAGGGCGAGTGAAAAATATCTGCTGACTCTAAATTATTAGCATCTACCGGAACAAAGGAACCGCCCATGATTTGAACGGCATTTCCTAAAGTGTTCTTCAAATAGTCAAAAACAGCTTTTTCCGCGACAGCATTGCCAGCATCATTTGCTTGGATTTGAAGACCCAGCATATTGTAAACATCGAGTAGCTGCCTGTAAAAAACCCTGGCAAAGCTCGAATGCAGCAGGGGAATACCCGCTAATTTAGGATTAGTTTCCAGATAATCGAAACTCGCATCCAACAAATACAAATACTGACTGACACAAAATAACAAATCGCATTCTTTCGAGTTTGCCAAATTCTCAGCAATACTTTCAACTACTCTAAAAATGCCGGTTCTAGCGCGCTGGTGCAGGTGTCCCTGTCCGAGGACAGAGATATCGTAAATAACTTTAATTTGATGCTCCCGTGCAATTGACATACTCCGTTAACTCGCTTCTTACACTGATAGGACTTAGGCACTCAAGGGCGGTGTTGAAAGGGTTTGAGATTCTTCGCAACACTTGCGAATGACAGACAGGAATTACGCAGTCAACCTGCTGGGATTTCTCAACCAGACAAAGCTGTTTTGTAAGCAGCAATTGTCTCTTGAGTACACCTTTCCCAGCTAAACTTTTTCGCTTGCGCTAGCGACTTTAAAGACATTTCTTGCCGGAAAGCAGGTGTACTGTACAGTTTGAGAATGCTGTGGCAAAGTCCGTCAGCATCTGCCGCATCGAGCATAATTCCCCCATCGCCGACTACTTCGGGAAGCGATGAATTATTCGAGGTGATGACAGGAATCCCGCACTGCATGGCTTCTAAAGGCGGCAAACCGAAACCTTCATACAGCGACGGGTAAATAAAAACCATCGCACCGCTGTACAGGGCGGCTAAATCTTCATCGGCTACATAGCCAGTTATAATGATACGGTCTTTTGACAAACCGAAGTTAGCAATTTCTTGAAAGATTTTTTCGTACTCCCAACCTTTAGCGCCGACTAAAACTAAGTTGAGGTCTTTGATACCTTGTTGCTGCACGACTTTAGCGAAGCAGCGGATGACGTGTTCGAGGTTTTTTCGAGGTTCTAAGGTGCTGACGGCCAAGATATACGGTGCGTCGGCAATGCCGTATTTGTGCTTGACCGATGCCATATTTACCGCATCATTGCAGGGGTAAAATAAAGCCGTATTTGCAGCTAGATGAGTCACAAACACTCTTTCCGGGTTGAGTTTGACGTGATTTAGCAAATCGTTTTTGGTGGCTTCAGATATGCATATAATGTAATCCTCGGCCGTTAAGCTGTTTAAAGATGCCTGCATTCTCTGGTAGTCGGCATCATTTTTACCGATAAAGAACTGCGACAAGATGATGGGAATCAAATCGTAAACAGTGGCAAATTTTTTGAGCTTTTTGCACTCGCGTGCTTGCTGCGGAATGTGATAGAATGTGGCGTGGAAAATATCGGCTTCGCTCAAGCTCTCCTGGTCGATTAAATGGCTGCGCTGCTGGGAAATGCCGATCGAATTTGAAAGGTATTTTTTTAATTGGTCTATTAAGAGTTTGGATTGGGGTTCTTGGCTTTGTTCCGGGAAGATTTTTTCCCGGTTTTCTAGCATCTTGTAAAGCTCGATTAATTGGCTTTCAAAAATTCTGAAAAAGCTGGAGTGAGCCAAAGGTATCCCCCGAAAACTTGGCTGAGTCTGCAAGTAATCCAGGCAACTTTTCACGGCGTACCAAGAATGAGTGGCGCCAAAAGATAAATCGAACTGTTTCGAGGCAATTAAACCCGAGGCGATATTCTCTATGACTCGGGCAACACCGGTTCGAGAACGCGACTCGTAGTGTCCGTATCCCAGTACGGATATGTCATAAAAAATCTTGCTCAACTCCCGCTGTTTTTCCCCATCCGCATAGACTGGCGGGTAAGATTCTGTATATATTTCCTGGGGTTTGTGGACTATCAACAGCAAGGAAGTTGCAACGTGACCGCCCAATTCTATTTTTAGGTGCGGTGCGAGGTGATTGTGAGGTTGTTTCATCGGCGTCAAATCGTATTTGCTATCGCCCATCCAGTAATCTGGAGGTTCTACGCGATATCCCTCGGCTGTTAGTTCACCGATTAAACGCTCAATGTCTCTGTGTCTGAAAAATACTAAGTTGTGTGCGTTTAAGGTTCCTGCATTTGACGAACAGTTGAACTCTGTTGTGTGAATTGCCATACCGCCGGGCTTTAAGCATTTCAGAGATTCTTTGACAAATCTGAGTCCGTGTTCGATCGATCCTATATGCTCAAAGGCACAGGAAGACCAAATAAAATCAAACTCACCTTGCTTTAAGTCTTCAGGGATATTGTTCATGTCAACTTCGCGGAAGCTGACAAGTTTGTCAAAAATTTCTGGCGGACAGATTTCTTTCTCGTTAAGAGCTTGTTTGCCGCGGCAAAGTTGGTCGCTTGTCGCCCAGTCTTCCTTGGCTTCGGGAATGTCGTAACTTTGGTCTGTGGCGACAATTTCGCAGCCCAAAGAAGCGAATGCTGACGGTAGCGGTTCGTTGCCAACCGCAAAACCCATGCCTTTTTTTCCGGCTTTTAGAAATCCTCTTTCGTTCAAAGCTTGACACATGACAACCCACTCCCAATATTTTCGGTGAATCATTGTGGGAGCTTTGAGTTTTTCAATCCAATGCTGATAGTAATCTGTCTGAAAATCGCGGTTGACGCACAGTTTGCTTGTGACTCTGTTAAATGCCTGTGGCTGCTTGTTGCCGATTGGGGGTTGAGTCAATGCCGATCGAGTTGCGGGAATTTTGGTAATATCTAGGACGGCGATCGCATTTGCAAAATTAAAAGGTAAATTGTATTGCGCGCTGACGATTTCTTCGGGATTTGCTTGTACCCAAACAGAAGGCTGCGGCTGGGATTCGTCAACTTTAACTAATTTTAAATAACTGGTGCTAACGGCATTTTTCGGAATATTGTATAGCTCGAATAATAGGTGCAAATACTCTTGACTGAACTGGATGTACCACCCCCTTTCGAGGAATCTGCCGAAGGGTACTGTAATCAGTGCTCTACCGTTATCTGACAGCAAATCGTAGACTTTGGCGATCGCTTTTAAAGGCGCTTGCCAATCAGATTTTTCCAGATATTCACCGTAAGCTTGACTCGGGTCAGATCCTTGTCCTATGTGTTCTACTGTAGAGATGCAAACTATACCGCTATACTTCTGTTGAGGATCGACATCCATTAAATCAATTTTGTCTACTCCCACAGCAGTTTCGTATTTGTCGATAATTCTTCTAGCTTGAATTAAGTCATCTGTCGGGATCAGTTGGGGATAATATTGCAGCACGTTGCCCACTTCCAGCAGTTTGGTTTTATCCTGCAATCCGGCAAGAAAGTTGCAGGCTATGGGTATTTCTACCGCTCGCTCCGAGGGAGGATGGTTGTTGTGCTTGAGTCGGTTGTACCGGAGTGGCTGATTGTTGAAAATGAAAGTATCTTGCGAATCTGACATTTTGAGTTTTCCTTGGGCTATTGGCGATGGGTGAATTGCGATCGGTGCATCTTAATTTATAGCTAGTAAAAGGATAGTCATTTATCGCATGACATGGGAGGCATTAAGTCCCTCCCCTTTCGTTTGTACTTTGAGCGGATTGACCCGCCTCGGCTGAACTACGCAGCTCTCTATCCCATTGCTGAACGCATTTGGGATTGCTTTTCTCAGAATATTGTAAGACCCGTTGACATCGGAGTTGATTAATTGACCGATTGATGTTCTGTACAAACCTCTCTTGATTCGCTTACCGCTAAATGCGACATCATCAGTGCCAGTATGCCCGTACACAGGAATCGGATCTAGATTCAGG
>NZ_JANMZH010000709.1:0-1177 GCF_031383065.1 Microcoleus sp. OTE_8_concoct_300
TTGCTCTGGTATATTCTTGCAGCTTTCTTTGTTTCTCTGGATTCATAATTTTGCGATAGTGGTAAACATATTTAATTATGGACTAATGAGGGGTAGGGTATGTCTGAGTATTTGTACTCATCGCATAAGTGTTATGCTCCCCGACTCCGCTTCCTCCCTCCTAGCAGCCCAAAAGTGGATTAACGATTTTATGGAGTATGACGATGAAGAATCTCATGAGGTAAGCAATAATGTTATAGCCTTTCTCAAAAAGGTGAGGTACGAATTTTGACCTGGAAAGCTTGACAATACAGGGTTTCTGTATACCTCATTTATCTGAGAATCGCTATAGATAAATTGTTGAATTTGTTGTCAGAGCGCACCGTTAGTAACCTAGCTATGAAACAGTTGCTTAATCTCCAAGTAAGAGGCGTTGTAGAATCTGACTCTGATTCTGATGAGGAATATGAATATTTAGGCTGGGTAATCAAGCTTAAATGGATTGAATCAAAGAAGGAAATGAATTGGTGTATTTACGATCGTCTCAAAGAAGGAGTTTCGCACAACACAGAAACAGCTTTAGTTAACGCAAAATTCTGGATCGATAATCTTGCTAATGATTCAACACAATTAGATTAGGAAAATAAATGCAACAACAACTTGACCAAGAACAAGATGTATTAACCTACCTTCTCACAACCTTAGTCGGTGGTGCTCTTGATGCTGAGGGGGAGCAAATGTTGGATGATGTTTTCAACATCACAACCGCTAACTTGAATCAACTCACGCCCCAGGGCTGGGCTGCGATCGGCGATCGGGCAATCCAAGCAAAATGGTTCCTTGACCACATCACCGAAATCAAAGAGAAATTTAAGCTACTCATTGACGCACAAATCTGTTTCCGTGAGTTTCAAGGCTGGCTGATGGAAGCTGGCTATAAAGGCGCTGAGAAAATTAAGAAAGCTCAGATAGATGTTGCAGTTGCTCGGGCGAAATACGGCGCAACAGTTGAGCAGCAAGATTATCGGCTAACAAAAAATAAGGAACAATTTGCAGCAGAAACAGTACAGGAAAATGGGTGCATCTCAATGAATGCGAATGTGTCAAAAAAGAGTTAAAATGAAAAAGCTAGTAAAATCGTCAAATAAAGATGAGGTAAATAAAATGACACCCTCAGACCAACAACAGCTAAAAGCCC
>NZ_JANMZH010000711.1:0-18538 GCF_031383065.1 Microcoleus sp. OTE_8_concoct_300
GTCGATTCAATGTCTAGTAATTGGCTGGTTGTTGTTGAATTAATGTCTTTGTCCCCACACAAACTACCTAATTATCAACAAGGCTTGAGAGCTATGAGACTTATTCAATCAGCATTATAGGCAACTTGTCGCCCCGACAGACTCTGGCAGGTTGGCGCACTCATAATTTTCTACAATTTATTTTTATGCTTTATAAACGAGGTTTTTGGAATCGTCGGTAAACTCTTTCCAAAGTCCTACCTCTATAGTCATTATCTTCCTCACAAGGTGAAACATTACACTCTAAAGACATTGCTAATTCAACAGATTGTGCCAGTTTTTCTTGAGCAATATCTTTCTGATTGATGGAAATATAAATATCAGCGATCTGAATTAAAACTAAAGATTGGAATGCTTTATCTGTAATCATTTGTCTGATGTTCTCTGATTCTTCAAATAAACCAGACTCTGCCATTTCTACCGCAACTCTAACTTTAGTGTCCTCGTCTTTGGCTAATTTTGCATTGTCGAAAAGTTGTTGTTTTTGAGCTTCAGTAATTTTTTTAATTTCCCCATTAGTGTTAGCTGGTTGTGGCATTTTTTCAAGAGCAGCCAAAGCTTGATTTCTTAACTTTACAATAGTTAAAGATTCAGCAATATGACGTGCTTTTTGCATATTTCCAGATTGAGCATATTTCAGGGCAATTTCTGCTAATAATTCTTGCAAGCTATAGTCATTGTTCAAATCTAAACCAAAGTTTAATAAAGGACCATTAAATATACAAACATCAGGGCTTGTTATAAAGCATCTTTCCCCTGAAGCTTTGGCTAAAGCCGGAGTTAAAAGAATGGCGAAAAAATAAATTATGCCCATTAAATAGTGACTTTTTTTCATGGCAATCAGTATAGTAGAAAATATTATTCAATTTAATATAACATTTTTTACTCCAATACTGCGGATAGTTTTTTGAGTAGGGACGGAAACCCGCATTCTAGCGTTAATATTTCACCTCCTAACGAACCCGGAGAAAACCGAGGCTTTATCAAAAGTATGTGAAAGAGTTTCCCTTGTTTAAGGAACTGCTTTACAATCAACATGATGTTGACCTGCTGCCAATGTGGAACCGTCTCATCCAAGCATCTACTTGAGCTTTGGTGCAGTTTTTGTTTCTTCGACGCACCCTACGGCTAACTAACGAATATCCCGCGCTTTCACGTTAGCCGATCGGGATCGACACCCAACTCGCGCAACTTTGCCGCCAATACCTCCGCCCGCAGACGTTCCTGTTCTGCTCGGTGGCGTTCCTGTTCTGCCCGCAGCCGTTCCTGTTGGGCCTGTTCCGAACTCCACAGCAGCAAATTTCCTGCCTCATCCCACCAGCGCAGCCAATTCATAGTTTGCCCCAGCCGTTCCCCGGGCCAAATTCCCAGCCACAAATCTAACTCTGGAATCCGCACCCGTCCCTCAGCATCAGCAGCCTGCGTTTCATAACCACCATTTTGCAGATACCGCACTTCCAGCTTGGGCTCGTAGGGGTCGTAAGTAACATAGGTGGGCACTTGCAGAATCTGTTCGTAGAAGTAGAGCTTGCCGTAGGGAGGAGTCGATCGCGCCGAGAGTTCGGCGTAATCTTCGTTAGACAAAAACTCCATCACCACGGATACCGGCGCACCCTCCAAATTCGGCGTGTAACTGCGGCGAATGGTGCCCTCTGCGACTCGATGCACTTGCGGCACGTAAAACCAATCCGGTGCTTTGACTACAATCTGCTTATTTACAGTCGCTACCAGTCCAAAATTGGAACCGATTAGGGCGATCGGCCCAATAAGTCCAGCGGCTCCCAGAGCATCGGTGAGGGCGGCAGCAAGGGGTGGTTGTTGAATATTTTCCACGGGATCGTCCGGTAATACAAAGTCGGCGGGTAAGGCTTCCCAGGTGACAGTTGGTGCTTTGGAACTCGATGGGATTTGAAGAACCATTAGCTCATACCATTTGAGATTTTATATTTTAGATTACTCGTTACCAGGCTCCAGCCTGGTAACGCCGATCGGGAGGCTCTGCCTCCATTTTACCAAGCGAGGCAGAGCCTCTGGATATAGTTTCCCAGGCTGGAGCCTGGGAACCAGTTAAAAATCAATAGTCAAAGGCGCTCTCGGAAACGGAATCACATCCCGAATATTCCCCATTCCCGTCATAAACTGCACTAACCGCTCAAACCCCAAACCAAAGCCAGCGTGAGGCACAGTACCGTAGCGGCGCAAATCCAAATACCACCACAATTCCTCCTTATTCATACCCTGGGCTTCCATGCGCCGCTCCAACACATCCAGCCTTTCTTCCCGCTGCGAACCGCCGATAATTTCCCCAATATTAGGAGCCAAAACATCCATTGCTCGCACCGTTTTCTCGTCATCATTTAAACGCATATAAAATGCTTTAATCTCGACGGGATAATCGCTGACAATTGTCGGCTTTTTAAACAAGTCCTCAGCCAAATAACGCTCGTGTTCCGACTGCAAATCCAAGCCCCAACTTACCGGAAAATCAAACTTTTTGTCAGCTTTTTCCAAAAGTGCGATCGCCTCGGTATAAGTAATCCGCTCGAACTGATTATTAATGATATTTTCAGCAGTAGCCAAAACCGTTTTGTCAATGCGCTCATTGAAAAACTCCATATCTTCCGGGCAATGCTCCAAAACGTATTTAAAAATGTACTTTAAAAACGCCTCAGCCAAATCCATATCTCCCTGCAGATCGCAGAAAGCCATCTCCGGTTCAATCATCCAAAACTCAGCCAAATGTCGCGAAGTATTAGAATTTTCCGCTCGGAAAGTCGGGCCAAAAGTGTAAACATTTCCGAAAGCCAGCGCCATAACTTCCGCTTCCAACTGGCCGCTAACTGTTAAATAAGCGCGCTTTCCAAAAAAGTCTTTAGCATAATCAACCTCTTGCGAATCAGTGCGCGGCACATTCTTTAAATCAAAGTTGGTAACGGCGAACATTTCCCCCGCACCTTCGCAGTCGCTAGCAGCAATAATCGGAGTGTGAACCCACAAAAAACCGCGTTCTTGAAAAAATTGGTGTACCGCCGCCGAACAAGCATTGCGGACTCGAAAAACAGCACCGTGGGTGTTTGTGCGCGGTCGCAAATGCGCGATTGTCCGCAAAAATTCAAAGGAATGGCGCTTTTTTTGCAGCGGATAAGTTTGCGGGTCTGCATCGCCGTAAACTTGCACTTGTGAAGCTTTCAACTCAATTCGCTGTCCTTTTGCTGGAGAAGCTACCAGCACACCCGACACTTCTAGAGATGCACCTGTATTCAGTTGTTTCAGTACATTTTCAAAATCAGGCAAATCGGAATTTATGACTACTTGCAAGTTAGCCATCGCCGAACCATCGTTGACTTCCACAAAGGCAAATTCTTTCAATTCGCGCTTAGTGCGAACCCAGCCTTGAACAGTTACAGTTTCCTCGGGTTCACCGGCGCGCAGTATTGCTGCAATTCGTTGATTTGTCATATCCACTCCTATTTATTTAATATTTTGCACCATATTTCTCTCTTTTCTCTTCCTCAGCGCCCTCTGCGCCCTCTGCGGTAAATAAAAAAATCAAAAATCTCAACATCCTTCAACCTGCATAGGATTTCAAAATCCAACCGATCAAAATGCCAAGCCCCCCAAACCGAACTGCTTGCCAAAAAGGTTGTTTTATGCTTCCCCAAGAAAACAGGCTGCTTTCTAAATTCAACTCAATAGTTTCCAATTCTTGCTCAATTTCCCGCAATTCTTTTTTGAGTTGCGGCAAAGGATTTTGGCGCCTGGAGTGGCGGATTTCTTCGCGCCGGTGCCCGAGTTCGACTTGGCGCTGTCGATCGACCTGAATTTGAGTGTACCGTTCTTTGACTGCCGCGAGCGATCGCTCCACTGCTGCGAGGGCTTGAACAAACTCACTTTCATCATCTCCCGGTGTCTCTCGATTTAAATCTGACGGCTGTTGAGGCATTTTGATCTGCAAACGTGACAATAATTAAAAAAAACCGATTCCTTATTTAGTTGTTATTATGTCAAGTATATTATTTAGTTAAATTTAGAAACGGCAGCCAAATCGCTATAATTGCCACCTATGCTTGAAACTTATGCTTGAAACTACACAAATAACCCAAACTGTCAACCTCAACGAGCTTAGCACGGTAGAACTAGCCCAAGCTCTCGCCGCGCGCCTCGCCATCCCCGAAAAAGATTGGCACCGCCTTAAAGCCAACCGTTCCGCGCGGGCCGGAGAGCAAGCCGCGGCCGCTCTGGTCTTTTTGCTCAAAAAACAGCCTGCAGAAGCTCTCCCGCGCTTAAAACAAGCAGCAGGATGGCTGGATGGATCGATATCTGCTCCTCCCTGTCCCACCCACGGCAAATAATTTTTTTTGAGTTTTGAGTCTGGAGTTTTGACTTGATTAGTCGCTCACAACGCGCGACAATCGCGCCGCTAGATCAAGCAGCGCGATTGTGAGTTCAAAAGATTTACACTTTTTTAACTCAAAACTCACATTTTGGATTATGATCAGCTATCAATAGCCACATCATCCAAATTCTCACTCCGAGGTTCAGCCCGGAAACGAAAAAATTTCCAGGTCTAGGTGAGGTTAAAACTGCTGCTTTCATAGCGGTTCTAGCGCAAGTGAGGCTGCAGGTAGCCACTGGGAAGTTCTTTGCACAGCCGTAACTCTGTACCTTGAGAATTCCACTCTACCCGATCGAATATTTGGTAAAGAATAAACAACCCCCTACCACATTCCTGTTCCACATGGGGTAGTACAGAGTTATCTGAAACATCCTCTGCTAGGAGACTGTTGCAATCATCGGTATAAAGGTTGCAACCGCAAGGAGCATTAAAGCCAGAACCTTCATCCGATATCACCCACCAATATTGGTTTTGGACGATCGAAAAACGGACTCCAACAGTTTTACCGGGGTCTAATTTGTTTCCATGCTTAGCAGCATTTACCAAAGCTTCTTGAAGCCCCAACCGCAATTCCGCTTGCCAGTAATCTGGCACCTCTGCTAGGAGCAGATCCAAAATAGGACAAAGGTATAGAGTAGAAGCGAAGCTAATCGTAATCCAATTGCGTCCGACGGGACGGGCTGAAATAGCAATCACTCAGAAAACTCCCTAACTTTCAGGTGGATAAAGTTCACACCCTGCATAGTTGGCTCCCTAGTATTCAAAATGCTAATTAATTGAGCGGCGCAGCTCTACTTATATCTTAGAGTATCGAAGCAATTAAGAACAGCCAACAACGTCACAAAATATTCAGGGATTCTGAGAAACTTCTGCCCTGAACCCTCAGTAATTTTACTTATAACTTCTACCAGCAGCCAGATTTTTGATTTCGGCTTTTGCCAACTCGCAACGCTGAGATCCGCTGCCTCCCCCAAGCCCTCAACAACTCCCTCACAAACGATCCCCACCTTGAAAAGGTCGGAAATAACTATAAAAAAGTTGATCCCTTCACCCTCACCCATCAGGTTCGGCCCTCCCAGCCGCTGGGCAAGGGCCGATCGCCCCGAACTTGCTCATGCCGCTACACAGCAAAATTATCCTACTTAGGTATGTTGCAGCCAAAACCGGATAAATTTCCCAAATGCGATCGGGCAAAATATCTCGGATTGCTGCGATCCTCACAAAATCAATATTCGTTACAAAACTTATTTATTCTGAGTGCGGGCGATCGCCAGAACCCTACTCGCCCAAATTAACTAATCCTTTTCTCGCCCAAGCCCCGGCGCGTTTGCCAAATTTTATAAATCTGAGCGTCGCGATACAATAGTTAAAGTAAATAATTATTTCTTTACATTATGCAAGCAACCCCAGCCATGACCTCCGCCCCCATAGCCGGCACTTACTGGCAGTGGCGGGGGCATTCAGTGTACTACGTTCGATCCAGCGATCGGCATCCAGAACGCCCTCCCCTGCTGTTAATTCACGGTTTTGGAGCCTCGACAGACCACTGGCGCAAAAATATCAGCGGGCTGAGCAAAGACTTTGAAGTGTGGGCGATCGACCTGATCGGATTTGGGCGATCGGCAAAACCCGAATTGCAGTACAGCGGCGACCTCTGGCGCGACCAACTCCACGACTTTATCACCAACATCATCGGCCGGCCCGCCGTACTAGCCGGCAACTCCCTCGGAGGCTACGCCGCCTTGTGTGTAGCAGCCCAGCGCCCCGAATCAGCAGCCGGACTGATATTAATCAACAGCGCCGGCCCCTTCAGCGAACCGCAGCCGGCACCCGAAGCCCCGCCCTTGCAAAAAGCCATATCTGCGGTAGCTAAAACGTTATTTCAGCAAGATTGGGCAAGTTTTCTGCTGTTCCAGTACGTGCGCCAGCGATCGACAATTCGGAAAACCCTAGAAAAAGTTTATCTCGACCAAAGCGCCGTCACAGACCAATTAGTAGAAGAAATTTACCTTCCCTCCTGCGATCCCGGTGCCCCGAAAGTATTCGCCTCCGTATTCCGAACACCCCAAGGCGAAAAAATCGACGTATTGCTGAGTCAATTAAACTGCCGGTTGCTAATGCTGTGGGGAGAAGGCGATCCGTGGATGAATTCCACAGAAAGAAGCGCCAAATTTCGCAAACACTATCCTCAGTTGACAGAACACTTTATCAAAGCTGGTCACTGTCCCCACGACGAAGTACCAGAACAGATAAACGAACTGATTCGCGCATGGATAATTGACCAATAGTCGATCGGCAGAGAGATAAATTTTCCCCCAGCCCTCTCCTCCCCCGGATAGGGGGAAAATTATCCGATTTGGGGTAGAAATCTATGTATCGTGCGAACACCAAGGCGGTTAATTTCTACTCACATATTCTGAGGATACGGAAACCATGACCAGCAAAAAGACTCGCCGCAATTTTATATTGAGCAGTATAGCTGTTGCCAGCGGCATTGCAGGCGCTAAGGCGATCGAACAGCAGGATGGGGAAATCGCAGCCGCACCCAATAACAAGGCGGCCGCCACAGTAACAATGCCAGAACGACTATTAGGCAACACCGGGGTGAAAGTGCCGATTTTCGGTTTGGGGGGGGGCGGACAAACACCGCTGTCGCAGCCGGGAAGAGAAGCAGAAGCGGCGGTGCAAATTGAACGCGCGATCGAACTAGGCATTAGCTATTTTGACACGGCCGCCGAGTACGGGCCCAGCGAAGAAAACTTAGGCAAAGTTTTGCCACCATATCGATCGCGCCTATTCCTAGCCACAAAAACCTCCGCCAGAGACAGAGACGGTGCGTGGAGAGACTTAGAGCAATCGCTCAAAAGATTGAAAACCGATCGGCTAGACTTGTGGCAACTCCACCACGTCTCATTCCAAACAGAATTAGACCAAATTTTCAGTGCCAAAGGAGCAATAAAGGCGATCGAAGAAGCCAAAGAGCAAAAAATAATTCGTTTGACCGGCATCACCGGACACCACGAACCAGCTATCATTACTGCAGGCTTGGAGCGCTATCCTTTTGACACAACATTAATCTGCCTCAACGCCGCCGAAAAACATCACCCGCGCTCCTTTGTTACCAGCGCTTTACCAGTTGCCAAAGCCAAAAACATCGGCGTCATAGCCATGAAAATACCAGCTTACGGCAAATTATTTCAGAACGGTGTTTTAGATGGAATGCACCAAGCAATGGGCTACTCGCTTTCACTTCCCGGCGTGCACTGCTGCGTCATCGCCGCCGACTCAGTAAAGCAATTAGAAGAAAACTTCAAAGTCGCCCAAGCATTCCAACCCCTGAACCAAACAGAAATGGCAGCACTTGAAAAACGCACCGCCGCCGCTTGGCAAGAAAATACATTTTTCAGACAGTGGACTTAGATCTGATGTTGGGAAATGCGGCGCGATCGCGCCGCATTTCTCCTTTATGTTAATTTTGAGCATAAATGACAAATCCTGGTAGAATCAGTTAAGTAACTAAACATAAATAAAACTCACTGGCTCGTACCCTCGATCTGATAGTTTATTAACAGGAAAATCTTCAATGAAAGTAGAAATTAGAAACTTAGGTGTTATTGAAAAAGCTGAAATTGATTTGAAGCCTTTAACTGTTTTTATTGGTGGTAATGGTGAAGGCAAAACTTGGGCTGCATACACTTTGTCAGCTATCTTTGGGCAGCACGGATACCGACATTACTTGAAAGCTTATCTTGACGGTAACACCAAAGAAGGATATCCAACCTTAGATAGCGCACTTCAGCAACTTTTTGAGGAAGGGAATGCACAAATTGACGCTATTCAATTTGCTAATGAATATGCCGAAACTTATATTAATGATGTGGCTCGTTTAACTCCAAACAGGATGCGGTCGTTTATGGCTACGGATCGAGCCAATTTTAATGATTTGCACGTACATTTAAATTTAGCAGAAACAAAGGCAGAGTTTTTGGAAAGGATAAAAGCCGCTTCAGTACAGAGAAAAATTTCTTTAGGGTTACTAAATGCTCTTAAAGAAACAGGAGATGGAATACTATACTTCTATTCAGAAGGAGACATTTTGAAAAAGCTCCCTAGAAAAGCGATTAAGCAATTCGTAGTTCGGGAAATTTTCCAGATACTCCACAGAGCCTTTTATGATTATATATATACATTTCCGACTGAAAGAACGGCTTTTATAACTTTTCCATTTAGCCCTTTTCCACGTCGAGAAGTTAGAACTGAAGAACTTTTAACAGACACAGATCAATCTGAATTTGAACAAAGAGGGACGCCTTTAGTTGAACCAGTAAAGAATTTTTTGAACATGATTATACTTAGTTATCAAAAAGAACACAGACAACGCAGAGAAGAGGAAATCAATAAAAATCCCCAGCTAGGGGAATATGTGAAGTTGGCTGATTTTTTGGAAAAGGAGATTTTACGAGGAACCGTTGGTTTTGAGACAGCAGAATTGCGAGAAGAACTACTTTTTCAACCTGAAGAAAATACTAAGTTGGAGATGCCGATTGTTTCCTCAATGGTAAAAGAACTAGCTCCATTAGTTCTCTGTTTGCGCTATTTAGTAGAACGCAATGAGTTGCTGATAATTGACGAACCCGAAATGAACTTACACCCAGCAGCTCAAGTGGAAATTGCTGAATTCTTGGCGATGTTAGTTAATGCTGGGTTGCACGTCTTAATTACAACCCACAGTCCGTACATTGTTGACCATCTTGCTAATCTGATGCAAGCCGCTAAGCATGAAGATCCGGATAGCATTAAAGAAATGTTTTACTTAGAACGAACTGATGCCTTTATTCCTCAAGAAAAAGTTTCAGTCTATTTGTTTGAAGATGGAACAGCCAAAAACATTATCAGTGAAGAAGGTACAATAAATTGGGAAACTTTTGGTCGAGTGTCTGATGATCTTTCTCGCATTTATGCTAATTTACTAAAAATTCAAGATTGAGAGACAGTTAATGCCTTTTGAAAATTTGCTTTTATCCTCCTGTTTACTTCCAGGTCAAACCGCTTTTAAGGAAAGTAAAGCTTCCGTAGAAGTAAAACCCCTAGCGGGCGAAACAATACTTTTTTTTAACATAGATGACAAATCAAATCCTGGTTGTAAGCTGCGTCAATTTTTATGGGGAACAGAAAAAGGTCAAAAAATGTGCGACCTGATTGTGTTTTACGCTACAGACAGCAAGCGCGTTATCTGTTTTGTAGAATTAAAAGATAATATAAGTGATTTAGGTCATGCCACAGAGCAAGTAATTAATACATACAATACTTTCAAGCGACATCTGCACAAAAGTTATACGGCGAAAGCATTTATTTATGCGTGGACTGGTTCTTCACCCGACGAAAAGAAGGAATATCAGAAAAAGTTATTCAAGGAGTTTGGGGAAAATAATTTTGATTTTAATGACAGAAGTAATGATGCTTTAGGTAATTTGTTGCGGGGAAGCCAATCTAAACCAGGTGGAGGGAAGCGGAAAAATAAAAAGTAGAAAAAATCGGTCAATTAAGGCTATTCAATAAGATGTTTTTGAAGCGCCACACCTAGGTTAGACCTCTTGCAAAAATCCTTTTCATCAATTGATGGGACGGGCAAGATGCCCATCCCACAAAAGTTATTTTTTCTTGTGGTATGGGCATCTTGCCCGTCCTATTTATTTTTGCAAGAGGTCTGTTATCTCTTTCCTTGCACCTCTGCGGTGAAAATACGTCAAATCAAAAAAACAAGGCGACCTGGTTTGGTCGCCTTGTTTTTTATCATAAAAAATGCACTTTGTCAACAGCCAAGAGCTACTTTTTTTTCCGTTTAGCCTTATCTAACCGCCTGCGATCGCGCCACTCAACCGCAGTCAAATAAGCGACCCCGCCAGTCACCGTCAGCAGCAGTACAAAGGCAACTAAAACGAGAACATTAGCAATCGAAAATTCCACAACCCCTCTTCCTCTGCTTTTACATTTTCTACTTTCGATTTTAGATGAAAAATGTTAACAATTAACAGTTGAATATTGACGGCTAACTGTTAACTGTTAACACTCGATTCAAACTGCTGGCAACTCTTCCAAAATTGTAAACCTCACATGATTAATTGCCAGACTCCCCACGGAAACATCCTCCTTATTTAAAGGAAGACCCCCGCTGGTGAGACTATGAAACCGAATTCCCTTGCCAATTTCTACGTGATACCAAGCCAAACCCATAAAAAATCGCAAAGGATAAGGGCCTCTGTCTTGAATATCATCAGGATTAGATTCCATAGGCACCCAGCCAAAACCCGGAATGTAAAATTCCAGCCAAACGTGATTGAAATCCGGCTCCAGCGCCACACCTTTTCTGTCAGCAAAAGCCGGGCACTTGTAGCGGCCTATCGTGCGGCAAGCAATCCCGTTTAACCTAGCCAAAGCCAACAACAACCCCACGTACTCGCCGCAGGAACCGATGCCGCGGCGTAATACAATATCGGGAGTGTCAATGTGAGGCCTAATCCCGTAAGAAAGTTGGTCGTAAACAAAATTGCGAATGCTCAGTAACTGCCTCAGAATATTAGTTTCCGAGCCAATGGCAGCCACAGCAGCCGATCGCACAATCTCCGTATCCATCGCCAAATTGTCATTATCCACCAAATACTTAGCTGCAAACTCCGGCGACAGCTTCGGAATCTTTTCGACATCCCGAGGCGACAACTGATACTTAATCGAGCGAACTTCTAACAAAGCCTTCCAGCCAAAAATTCGGCGTTCCCCAGGGTGCAGCCGATCGAACTTAAACACCGCCACCCGTTCCCCTTCCTGAATTTCCTCAGTAAAAGGCATTCCGATCGGCGTAATTTTCCTGACCTTTTGCCGGTGAGTTTCCGAAGGCAAAGCAATCCGCCACTCCAAATTTTCGATTTCTACCTCATCGAGAGGAGACAGTTCCTCCACATAAGACATTTCCATCAAAAAACCGTTTGACAGAGCGTAGCGATCGGCTTCATTGTAGTGAAAATACAAAGGGTGAATAAAAGTGCGATCGCGCTTCGTCAACTGAAAAGGATCTTCCGAATTCGGGTCATCCCGGATGTAAAGTTCATCCCCGGCATAAGCCACGTACAGAACCTCTTCCCCGGTTGCGGAATCCTTGTGAAAAGCCAAACCCGAAGGCGACTCAAAGGGAGTCAAAACGCTAAATTTAATCTCCCCAGTTGCCCGTTCCAAACAGTAAACAGTTTGCTCAGTCTTGTCGCAAACCCAAAGTTCCTCATCCCGGACAGTGATATTTTCTACCCCAATACCGGGAGCGTAAAACCGAGTAATTTCCCGACCAGTTTTCAGGTCAAAAACCAGAATCGAGGCTAATCTCTGGCACGTCACATAAAGCGTAGATTTCCACACAGCAATCCCGTCAGCAGGATAAGAAAGTGAAACAAAATGTTCCGGCTTGAGTTCAGTTATCGCCCCGTCCCGAATTGCGCCCCGACAGCAACAAATATCCTCATCCCGCGCAAACCAGAGAGTATCTTCCGAAATAGCCAGCCCAGTTGCGCCCGCAAACTTAGCCGTTTGATAAGGATTCAAAACAGTAGTGTTGTCAGTTTCTGGATCGATCTCCAATAGCAGCCCTTCGGCGCGATCGACAGCGAACAACTTATTTCCTAAAAAAGCAATGCCGTGCAGTGTCAAGACTCCGATCGGTCTTACCATCCGCAGCCCCGAAGGCTGTTTGTCCGAGAGAACAGGTGAATCGAGATTCATGCTAAATTTCTTGCCGGTATTGTACAGAAAATCTAATTTTTGAAACTCTCAGGTCTCAAGACGCTGAGATTCTTAAGAAATTACTTTCTCAACATCCCAGAGAGACAATTGAATGCCATCTGGGTTCTCGCCCACACGCCACGAGATCCTTTTTGGGGCAGCGTATTATCTGGCAAGCGTTCGCACAACTCAATCTCACAAAGATTCAATTGTACTGGTTTCGAGCAGTCCACCCGTACCATTTTTGCTCTAATTTTCTTGACAATAGTTAGCCCGTAAGCCTCTATTGCTTTACTTTTCACGTTTCTTGCAGCTTGCAGATTTGCATCATCAATGTGTCCGCAATTAGTACAAATAAACTTTTCCCCATTGCGGCTATCTTGATCAACGTCACTACATTTGCTACAAGT
Organism: Microcoleus sp. OTE_8_concoct_300; assembly: GCF_031383065.1. Taxonomy (NCBI): domain Bacteria; kingdom Bacillati; phylum Cyanobacteriota; class Cyanophyceae; order Oscillatoriales; family Microcoleaceae; genus Microcoleus; species Microcoleus sp. OTE_8_concoct_300. The sequence goes on from NZ_JANMZH010000711.1 coordinate 12,613, forward strand.
TTGGCTGGTATATTGTGGATTAACTTTATCACGTCTTTTTCCTGACTTTGCCGCCAGATACTCAAGTTTTTTGGTTAAATAATACCAACTAGGGTCGGAGATAGAACGGTTCAACCCGCGTTTAACTGATTGATTATTTGGCAAAAATATACCATTCTTCGACTTAATAGGCTTGCACCGTTTCATCATATTCTTGAGGGGCAAGTCTTCGGCTGCGACAGCATCAGACTTTTCAATAATCTTATTAGCCACCCACCACTGGTAAGCCTCGCTTTTTTGTTGAATTTTATTATTATTGTGCAAAGCCGTCACTTTTAGTTGAGGTTTACTGCGATTTTTACTTTCTTTTTGTGGGTGGCTAACTCTTTGCTGCCTAACTCGCATTAAACGTTTAGTCTTTTTGTTAGTAGCAAATCGCGGGTGATCAATCACACTACCATAAGATAGGTACACCAGTTTAGTCAACCCCATGTCACATCCAGTGATGGTTTTGATCTCACTGTCTGGAATTATGGGAAAATCTGGCACTGTTTTGTTTTCAATTCTTACTGAAACGTACCAACCATCGGCTTTCTGCTTAACTGTCACCGTCCTAATATCAAACCCATCTGGGATAGAACGCGAGTTATAGAAACGCATCCAGCCAATTTTAGGTAGGTAGATTTTGCTACCCTTAATTTTAACATAACCCGGTTTGTAGCTAAATGATTTGAAATCGTGGCGGCCCTTGAATTTAGGGAATCCCCCCTTAAAGAACTTATTAAATGACTCGTTAACCCTGGCTGGTATTGACTGCAAAATAGCAGCATCAATATTTCGATTCCCAGGGCGACTAGCCTTTAAATTTATTAGGTTTGTCTCATGTATTAATGACGCATACCGTTGGGGTAATTTGTCTTTTTTACCTGCCTTTTTACCTTTGCCTTCCCCTGTTTTCCAGGGGTTGTCGAGTTTAGTACCTCGGACTAGGCGACCCGTTAACCGCGTAATTCCCACCCGTGTTTTTAAATCACAATAATCTACCTGAATAAACTCCTGATGCCCACCTTTGATTCTATCACGCCACCAATTATAGGTAGCCCTAAGCCTATCTAACCAGCCCGATAATTTATCTAATTGTTGATTCCTATGTCTGAATTTGTACTGGTAACTTAAAAGCATTTTTATATCACCTCCTGTATTTATCTTATAGCATGAAGTAGAGCCAATGCTTGAGAATGAATAAAAAAAGATTCAAGGCGGTTAAAACCGCTCGTGTCGCTTACATCAAGCCCCGGCTAAAGCCTTGCTGGCTTGGAGCCTACCCTGTTTCAATGACTCTGCAACGCTAGTTAGCGTTTGTTGGGCAACCTGAGAGTAAAGTGCATTGAAATGGGGATTGTCTTTCATTAATAAACGATGTAAATCAAATCTGCTCTTAATTTTACCCTTCTTAAAATACAACTGACGAGAATAGTAGCTCCCACAATTAGCACGCTTATTTGATTTTTCACAGACAACTTCTAAAATGACTTTTCGAGCTTGATCTGGGTTGATTAGTATTTGCTTGCAGCCGTAACTAAACATTTTTTTGATTCTCGATATACTGTTTAATCACGCTCGATAGGCGCACCACCTACAGTTGCAACAAAATAACTGTTAGTCCAAAGTGTAGGCAACCGACTTTTTAACCAAGGGAATTCCTGACGGAGATATCGAGAGGAGCGCCCCTTCATGTACCGAACAAGCTTGCCAATTCCAAATTGACGATCGCACTCGACCAAAACCTGAACACGATCTGGCATTACCTCGACTTCAATCAACTCGCTATTAAGCTCGATAGCAACAAGGGCTAGGATTTCCTTCAGACGAAAATCAACGCCTTCGAGCAAAACTTTACGACGATACTTTGGACACCACACAATGTGATATTTACAACCGTAAGTTATGTTGTTGTTGTGCTTGTATTTAGGCTTCCTACTAGAGTTATACAGCATTGAACCAGATAATGTACAAGCGGTAGATAAAGCTTGGTTCAACTCTACAGGGGGTTGAAACCGCTGCCGACTTCCATGTCTCAAGCCCGGGGCTTGCGTCTGGCTTTTCGGTCAAAGTTGGCTTTAACAAGCTCAACCCAACCTGCTGGCGTGAATGCAAGTAAGTATAACTACTAAGCTACCACTGAAAAACGCTACAGAGAATTCCAGGTCGATCAGAGCGACAAAACTAATCGTATCTGCCTGAAGATATAAATTAAGTACAATAGATTACTAGATCCGTCAAAACCTTGGGTAGAATAAAACCGTGCGATAAAGTCCCTCGGTTCATCAGAAGGCAGGTTCGTCATGGCTTGGAAGTATGCTCTAAATATCGGTGCCATTTCCTTAATTCTGTCTTTAGAGGCAGTTGCCGTTGGTAGTTTCTTAAGACCTGCAGAGGCTCTCAACAGCCCCGCCAACAGCGTCCACCGCCGCTCACAACCGCAGCTACCCCTCAACTGGCAAACAGTTCTACCCGCCCAACCAAGCGGAAGCAGACCAAACAGCCAGCAATTGGGAGTCTTGTGGAATAGCTTTCAACCGCCGCAGCAGGGAGTACCCGGAAGGCGGGAAGGGGGAGGAACCCGTGGCTTAGAATGCTCCAGTGCCCCAACTGCCTTAACTGCCTTGATTCCCCAATCAACTATGGGGCAAACCATATCAGCAAAGCCGACATTTTTCTACTACCTTCCCGTAGCCGTTGACAAAACAGTTCAGTTTGAGTTAGCAGACGAAACGGACAAAACACTATACAAAAAAAGTTTTCGCATGGTAACTAGCCGTGCAGGTGTCGTTAGCGTCAGCCTCGACTCCGACGACAACTCGCCAGCCCTGGAAGTTGGCAAAAACTATCAATGGTACTTTACTATCAAATGCAACGCCAAAAACTATACAACAGATGAAGTTCTCGTTTCCGGGTGGATCAACCGCACCGCACTCGCCCCAAACGTGAAAACAGAGTTGGATCGATCGCCCGATCACGCCAAGCTCAGCATTTTCGCCCAACAAGGTCTCTGGTACGACTACCTGGCAACTCTAGCTCAATTACGCATCCAGTCTCCCAGCGATGCCAGTTTAGCGATCAAGTGGTCAGCAGTATTGAACTCAGTCCAACTCGGCAAAATCGCTCAAGAACCATTAGTCCCAAGTGAGTTAACACCTCTAAGAAAAAAATAATTCGACGCCCGTTTCCAAAAAGAATGCAACGGTAGGCAAGCCCCAAACCCTGATTGCCATAAGTTATTGCCAAATCTAAAATCTAAAATCTAAAATCTAAAATCTAAAATCTAAAATCTAAAATGGTATGACTTGTGTAGCAACTAGGAAAAACTCGGTTTAGAGGGGGGTTTTGGGCAGGGCCACAGATGATTTTTGGCTGTTGGGGGTTTTTTGGTCGATCGTCCTAAATAAATTAAAATTATTGTGCTAATGAGCTGTTCGGGCTCCTGGCATCTTGAAAGCCGGACTGTGGAAATTTTGTTGGTCAAATTTCGCATAATACTAAATGATAAACTGGCAGAGTCAAGCAGGCGACCAACTTATTTTAGAGAAATTATTAATTATGCGCCCGAGTGCAAATATTGCAATATTTCGGTTGGGGATTTCACTTCTAACTGCGCTCCCGATGACTTGCTGTTATGCCCATAAAGCTATATCCCAAACGGACGATATTTCTCAGTTGCCCGTCGCCGCTGACAACTCAGCAGATACGGGCAACGGAGTATTAGCACTGCAAAAACTGGAAATCAAGCAGGATGTAACTGCAACAAACTTAAATCAAATCCCCGATTTTCCAGAAAGCAACGCGATCGGGAACCAGCCCGATACCTGTTCCACAATTGATCAAACGGATTGTGGTAGGGGTTTGGAACCCGCAGCAAAAAATCGGGTTGACAAAAGCGCTGAGGCGTGTTCCACAATTAATCAAACGGATTGCGGTGAGGGGCAAGAACCCCCAGCAAAAAATCTGGTTGATAACGATCCCAAATGTCACAACCAGCTAAATTGCAATCATGTTTTAGCCCAGAACCAACCCTCGGCGCCTCCCAACCTGCCTCCGCCGCCGACTCAGCCAGATCCAAATCGCGATCGATTTCTGCAACCCCTCCCGCAGCCTTCCCCAGAACCTCCCCAAGTACCGCCAACAGTAACGCCCCAACCCCCCTCGCCAGTTCCCCCAACACTGCCGAATGCAGCAATTGAGGTGCAGAAAATTCAAGTAGTTGGCAGCACAATTTTAAGCCAAGACGAAATTAATGCCTTAGTCAAGCCGTTAGAGGGCAGTTCTGCCACCCTAGAACAACTCAAACAAATCGCCGACAAAATTACCGAAATTTACCTCAATCGAGGCTACATAACTTCGAGAGCAGTCTTGCCGCCCCAAACTATCACCGCAGGGGTAGTCCAAATTCAAGTGATCGAAGGCAAGCTGACCCGAATTGAGGTAGAAGGAACTAAAAGATTGCATCCAAGTTACATCCGCAGCCGAATTCGACTCGGGGCACGAAGGCCTTTAAGCACAGCTTCATTAGAAGACCAACTCCGGCTGCTGCGAGTCGATCCTTTATTTAGCAATGTAGAAGCCAGCCTGCGGGCTGGGGATAATGAAGGCGAGAGCATTCTGATCGTCCGAGTCTCGGAAGCTAATCCGTTTCAACCTAGTTTCAGCATTGACAATTACTCGCCTCCCAGCGTCGGTTCCGAAAGAGTGGGAGTTAGTTTGCGGCACCGCAATATAACAGGAAATGGCGACGAACTAGGGGCGGCTTATTACCGCTCGATCGGTGATTCCGACGTGTTCGATTTTAGCTATCGCCTGCCGCTAAATGCGATGAACGGCACTTTGCAATTGAGGGCGGCGCCGAATCGCAACAGTATCGTACAAGCACCTTTTAACACTTTGGACATTTCGGGAAAATCGCATTTATTTGAAGTTAGTTACCGCCAGCCGCTGCGGAGAACGCCGATCGAAGAATTTGCCTTGTCTACCGGTTTTACTTATCAGACAGGCAGAACTTTTGTCGCTGGCGTACCGGTGCCTTTTGGTGAAGGCCCGGAGCCCAATGGTGTCACCACTACGAGCGCAATTAAGCTGGGACAGGACTACATTCGGCGCGACCCGCAGGGTGCTTGGGCCGTGCGATCGCAATTTACGATCGGCACTAGCTTGTTTGATGCTACTCAAAACGAAGGTTCTGTGCCCGACGGACAATTTTTTAGCTGGCTGGGTCAAGTGCAGCGAGTACAGCGATTGAATGACAAACATTTATTAATTTTGCAGTCCGACTTGCAGTTGTCAGCTAATAGTTTGTTGCCTTCACAGCAATTTGTAATTGGTGGCGGGCAATCTTTGCGCGGCTACCGCCAAAATGCCCGTTCAGGTGATAACGGCTTCAGAGTTTCGCTCGAGGATCGGATTACTTTGCAGCGCGATGGTTCGGGAAATCCCAAACTTCAATTGGCTCCCTTTTTGGAGGCGGGTAGGGTATGGAATGCTCCCAACAATCCTAATAAATTACCCAATCAGAGATTTTTAGCAGGTGTGGGTTTAGGGGTGATCTGGGAACCGATACCGCGGCTGAACCTGCGCGTAGATTACGCTTTTCCTTTGGTGAGAATTAGCGATCGGGGCGACAATCTGCAAGATAAGGGCATTTACTTCAACATCATTTATACGCCGTGACATACTCCTACGCCAACACAAGCTGTCACCATTGGCGTAGGCGTCTTTGCAGCCCGATGAAGGGTATACAAAATTTCCTTCGCGGTACTAAGCTGTTCAGCATCTAAAACGCATATTGTATGGTATAATATGATAATTTTCCGAGAAAGTCAATGCCTACTAAAAACTTCCTCAGTTCTGAAACAAAGGAAACTCTGCAACAAGCATTAAAAGACCATGAGCATCC
>NZ_JANMZH010000745.1:0-1473 GCF_031383065.1 Microcoleus sp. OTE_8_concoct_300
CGCGGGCTGCCTCCTCTACAAGCAAGCAACCTCTCACTTCCAAGCGTAGCGGCAGATGGGGGCCGCCGTCAATCGATTTTAGATTTTAGATTTTAGATTTTAGATTGAAGAATTGATCCCCGGACTAATCTGGGGACTTTATCGATTTTAGATTTTAGATTTTAGATTTTAGATTTTGGATTTTCGATTGAAGAATTGATCCCCGGACTAATCTGGGGACTTTGGGAGTTTTGATGCCGGATTGGCGGGTTTTGGGCGATCGCCAATCTCTTATTTTTACCCTGAAATCCCATATCAACGCCCAGTAAGTAATTGTATTTTTAGGGCGGGCGAGACGCCCACCCCACGCCCAGTAAGTAATATCATGTCCGGTCGATTACCCCGATTCCTGTAGGGGCGGGTTCACCAATAATATTTGCCCCTAACGGACAATCTCACAAACCCGCCCCGGCAATTGTATTATGGGCGATCTATCGGACATGATATTCCTAACTAAAACGGCGACACTTTGTCGCGTTCAATCTCCTCGCCGGCAGTTGTTTTGCCGTTCACAATTGTGCCATCATCGGGCAGATTGTCTAGTCGATCGCGCTTCTTAAAGCGATCGCGAGCCGAGACAATCACCACATACAGAACCGGCACCATAAACAAACTCAAGACAGTAGAAACAACCATCCCCCCCGCGATCGCATTCCCCAGCGATCGGCGGCTCGCTGCACCCGCACCTTCTGGGTTAACCAGAGGAGCAATACCCAAAACGAAAGCCAGAGAAGTCATCAAAATCGGTCGTAAACGCTCTTGAGAAGCCTCAACTGCCGCCTTAGCAATTGAATATCCCTGCTCCCGTAACTGGTTCGCAAACTCCACGATTAAAATCGCATTTTTACTAGACAATCCAATCAACATCACCAAACCAATCTGGCAATAAACATCATTCGCCAAACCCCGCAACGACTGAGCTAAAAGTGCACCCAAAATTGCCAGAGGCACCGATAGCAAAATAATGAAAGGATCGACATAATTTTCGTACTGAGCCGCCAAAACCAAAAACACAAAAATCAGCCCCAAACCAAAAATAATTGGTGCTTGACCCCCCGACTCAATTTCTTCTAAAGAACTCCCCGACCATTCATAGCCAAAACCCGAAGGCAAAACTTCAGCCGACACCTTTTCCATCGATTTTAGCGCCTGTCCAGAACTCGATCCCGGAGCCGGAGTGCCAGTAATTTCAATTGACCTATATAAATTGTAGTGGTTAACAGTTTGTGCCCCCACCACCGGAGTTATCTTCACCAAATTGCTCAAAGAAATCATTTCATTCTTTCCAGAACGCACATACAATTTCCCAATATCTTCAGGGTTATCACGAAACTGTTTATCCGCCTGAACATACACCCGATAGTTGCGCTGCTGCAGGTTAAAATCATTCACATACTGAGCACCCAGAGCCGTTTGTAACGTATTGAAAACATC
>NZ_JANMZH010000781.1:0-2462 GCF_031383065.1 Microcoleus sp. OTE_8_concoct_300
GAGCGATAGAGCGGAAAACTAGCTACGCATTCTCCGGTATCGTGACTCAAAAAACATAGTCCGCAAGCGGACTTAGGCTGGTCAGAACGGCTTGTTAGATTTCTCTTCCAAGCCTCATGCCTTTAGGCTGAGGTTCCTGACCCACTATTTTCAACCAATTTAACGAAACGCGGACTCCCGTTCGACCTTGTAACAGGCTGGTCAGTTTTGACAAAACTGTGGTTTACAAACCAGATAATTAAGCCTTTTTTAGGCATTGGTGTAATCATACGGCCCAGAATGTTAATCAGTCAAGTTAAGTATGACCAACTTTTGTAAACTTTTTGGCAATTTAGTCCATCTCCTGAAGGCTCAAACCCAGAGTCTGAGATCGTTTAACAAACGCCAACCTGTGGAATACCGTTTCGCCAAACAAGCGATAACCAGCGGGCGATCGCTCCACCGCAGGAGACAGCAAGCCCATCTCCTCATAGTAGCGAACAGTTTTCACCGACAAACCGCTACAGCCAGCTACGGAGCCAATTTTGTACAGTTTCTCGGCAACAGAAATATTCATAAACCAAGCATCCCAGATCGAAAGACTTTTCTGGCCCTATGTTTTACTGCATCAGATGCAGAGAGTCGATCGCCACCTCGCCGGGCCCCATTGCCCGGTAATCTTAATAAGGAGGATTTTTTTTAGACACGTTAAGCACGGGCAACTGGGGCCGAGAAGACTGAGGAGGAAGATAGTATTCGGCAGCAGGTGCGGGTTGTTCGGCTCCTGAGCGGTAAATTTGCCACCAGCGGAGAGCCATCGCCACCCCAGCGGTACCCAGCCCAAAAGCCAATAAAGAGCCACTCGCACCGATGCTGCCGATGGCTGCATCGACAACGCCCACTGTCACAACAAAGCTGGTAATTGGCTCTCTACGGTAAGCTGACCTCAAAAGTCGCGTCCACGAAGCATTCATTTGGTTTTACTCTGTTCTATATTTATTTACAATCTCTAAAACTTAGAGTGGGCGGAACGATCGGGATTTCTAGCAAGGGAGACTAGCTTCACCTAAATTCATCTTCTCGCCTGTGGGGAATTGTACGGGAGCGAGGCCAAATTGCCAAGCTTGTCAAATCAAAATTCCACCCGATATACAACACCTCCAACAGCCAGCTCTTAGATTCGGGGAACCGCTCTCTCTCGACAGAGAAGTCGCTCGGGTTGTCTGTAATTAATATTTTAATCAATTCCCGAATTTGTCGCGGTCAGCAGAAGTGACACCCGCTGCGGTTCCAGTCAAAACAAAGTGTGAGGCTGACCGCGCCATTGCTAAAATTAGTTGAGACCTAACCAGGACAGCAACCCCTGCCCTGTGACATACTCGATAATTAAAGTTAAAGAAAAACCGATCATCGCGGCTCGACCGTTAAGGCGTTCCGCGTAGCTGTTGAAGCCAAACTTTGGCTGTCCCAGTTTGGGAGTGACGGTGGGTTGTAGTTGTGTCATTGCTTTGGGTACCTTGCGATCGACGCTATTCAAATGTGAAATCCAATGTTAGTTACAATTCTTAAACATTGCTACTTCTATTATAAAGAGGGTTAACCGCCGTCAACCGTCCCCGAAGAGAAAAAACTGCTGCCCACTAAAGCCACTTAATTATACCCGCTCAAAATATGACTAATCAGTTAGATAACGATAAGCTTCCTGTCGCCGCACAGCGAGTAGCCTTTGCCCTTCGTACAACAGGCTGGGTTTGCTTCTGGGTACAGTTAGTGCTAGGGGTGGTAGCGGCGATCATTTTGCTCTTTGCCATCCCCTTCGCCATCCCTAGGGCTACCGCCGCTGGGGGTTCAAACAGTGCCGGCACCGGCGGCGGCGTATTTTTTGCCATTTGCGGGCTGGCCGTACTCGCTTACAGCGTATATCGCTCTTTCCGCTTCACCCGCTTGTCGAGACAACTGCGATCGCCCGCTAACGCTGTCCGCCCCAAAAAAGCAGACACCATCAAAGAGGTGCGACTGTCACTGATGAGCAACTTGTCAGGAATGGTGCTGACGCTGATCGGCGCAGAAGCCATCAGCGGCACGCTTTTAGCCAAATCTCTAGCTCAGCCGCAAGCCTTGTTCGGTGCCGCAGTCGATGTGGGCCGATTTATTCAGCCCCTAGATATATTTGTGGTACTCGCAAATACTCACGCCACAGTTGCCCACTTTGTAGGGATTTTCGGGGCTCTTTGGTTGCTCGATCGCATTCACAAGCAATAGAAAATTGGCATCGGGCATCGGGCATCGGGCATGGGGCATGGGGGCATGGGGCATCGGGCATCGGGCATGGGGCATCGGGCATGGGGAATAGGTAATTTGTTATTTGTTATTTGTTGTTTGTGATTAGAAAAACTACTAACAAGTAACCACTAACCACTAACTATGCCCAATTCCCAATGCCCAATTCCCAATTAGAATCGCTCACCAATCCCAAAGTGAAT
>NZ_JANMZH010000811.1:0-2719 GCF_031383065.1 Microcoleus sp. OTE_8_concoct_300
AGATTGGAGCAAGAATTAAGATTGTAGGTGCACAGTGGAACGAAAAAAATGTGCCTCAAATTTTAAGACTGAGATGTGCATATTTAAATAACGACATCAAGCTCGGTATTTCTGCTTAGTTAAAAAGCGGGATGCTCCCATTTGATCCCACTCTTCTTGATCCCAGCCACCGCCGGGGGAACAACGCCGACAAGCATCAAGAAATAGAGTGTAGGCATCCTCATTGGTTACTTGTCCCAGTCGGCTGAACTCAGATTGAACTCCAATTAAATCCCGTGCCAGTGTTGCCATTGAGGTATTTCTGAGAGTCGCTACTCCATTCAAAAATTCCTTGTTGGGCTTTCCCAGACCGCACTGTAGAGAAATTGGCACCGGCACCGGAACAGTGATGTCTTTATACCGTTGAGATATTTCCTCCGGTGTCGCAGTTAGAGTTGCGGTGGCAGTGCGCCCCGTCGTGGCAGTCGCACTGTCTAAGACAGTAGCGCTGTGGGTGGCAGTGGCAGTAGCAGTGGTAGAAAATTGCAGTAAAGCTTGGTGCTGTTCCTCAAGTTCTCGTTGTTTGCGAGCGAGTAACTCTTGATAGAGAATGAGAAGTCGATCGCGCAAATCACTGTAGCTGTAGCGAGTGCCGGACTCTTCAACAAAATCGGTTTTAACGGGTTCGCGATCTGGCTTAACGTGCCAAGCACCCGCCAGCCGAAAAACACGACTAAGATTTTTGTTGCTCTCGTCTGCTTGCATAATTTCGATCAGAAGCACTTGCAGTTCCCGCCAATGTTCCGGTGCGATCGGCTCATCAAAAAGCCAATACGGTTGCATCGACTTGTCACCGCTAAATATGGTGAAAGTTGGTTCAACAAAACCTACTTCGCTCCATTTTTCAAATTGTTCTGCCAACGGGATATCGTCCCACTCGCAGAAAATACCACAGCACTGCTTAATCTCAGCATCGCTATGTCCGGCTGTACCTGCGCCTGCACCATTAACCACGACATAAACACCGCGCTTGTCTGCTTGATACTGCTCAATCTGTTGCCAGTTAAGCTCAGAACTTTTGCGACCTTTATCCTTTTTCTTGCGTTCATCAGAGCTATGATAGAAAAACCTCAACAAAGCTTCGCCCGGTTGATAGCCCAAGTAATTCAGGTGCTTTTGTGCCAGCTCACGATCTATATTCATTGCTTTCTGACTCCTGATTTTGATTTTGCTGCGACTAAAGTTGGCAATTGTTGGCGCAAACGATAGATTTCCTGATTGACCAATGACCGTTTTTCTTCCAAATCATTGATTTTTTCTCTCAGTCGTGTAATTTTTTGACTTTCATTTGCTTGAATTTCGCTAGCTGGGAAAGTACCTTGGGCTGGATCTGACCAATAGCACTCGGCACACAGCCCATTCGTTAATAAGCCAAAGCGTCGTTTGCCGTCCTTGTGATAGTTCGATCGACACCATCCGTTTTGGGTCATGTTTAAAACTCCGTACTAGATTTTTTAGGGCAGTTTTTCAGGAATCCAATAGCTGAGTTAGATTTTTCTCAACTCCGTATGGAGTTACCGCACTTCCCATTCAAGAAAACTGTGCCTGTATGAAATGTGGCTTTGGGGTGCGTGGTTTTTCGTTACGGATTTTCAACATGGGTGAATTTGTTGAGATGGCTGCGAGAATAGTGCTAGCGATCAAGGCCGGGGCCTAATTCGACCTCGATCGCTAGTTGTTTCTATTTACGGATTGCGTATTGCGCTTATCGTAAATTTATTATACTATGGTAATAGTCGAAAAAAAACAACAGGGAGCTTTAAATCCCGTGGATCTTCGGAAAAAATTGGGTTTAACCCAAAGGCAAGTAGCAGAGCTTCTGGGTATTCGTGAGGCAACTCTTAGTAACTGGGAAACTGGCAAGGTTCCTCACATTCCACCCTCCAAAATCAAGCGGATGATGGAGGTATATCAATGTGATATAGATGTGCTCATAGAGGCTTTTGAGGGTAACAGGCTAGTTTCTCGGTAGTTATTTGGGGAATAAAAATAAATGTAGGTCGGGGTTGAGGAACGAAACCCAACAGCTTTTTTGTGATTTTGGCTGTTGGGTTTCTCTTCGTTCAACCCAGCCTACAACTACAACTGACCTTGATTACGTTATACGTATTGCGGAATCCGCAATAAGTATGCTATGATAAATCTCATAGCTAAGTCGGCACAGCCCAAACCGCTGAGAGTTAGTAGCCTCAAGGAGCCAAAATCATGACCAAACTACCGACAACGTTTCAAGCGCTGGACTTGACAGGATTTGAGTTCGATCGAACTCAACAATACACAGGAATCAACCGAGAAATGATTGATTTTACGTGTGCTGTGCTCAATAAAAATCGTATAGGCATTGTGGTTCGGAGTGTGGGTGCAGCGCTCAAGGAAATTTACGGAATCGGAGGGAGCACCGATATTATCTGCAAATTGCTGAAAGAATGGCGTACAGATAATCTGTCGCTGATGAAGCAAGGAAAATCAGAGAAGGATTTAGCAACAGCACTTTTAGAGGCTGCGGACGATGGTTTGCTGGAGGACTCCGAAATACCTGAAGATAAGTAGCTAGACAAAATTAATTACATAGTTTTCTCCAAATTCTTTCAGGATTTTTTCCACAGAGGTAACAAAAGTTCCCCAACTCTTGTAAGCAGATATCTCAATCCATTCATACTTAATAAACCGCCATAAAATT
>NZ_JANMZH010000816.1:0-9373 GCF_031383065.1 Microcoleus sp. OTE_8_concoct_300
TGATTGGACGGCGCTTTTGGTGCTGTTCGAGGCGACGAAGCCACTCCAAATCGGCTTCATCAACCCGGCCGGTAGCCACATAGATTACTTGTTTTCCCGAACCCGCAGCCAGAGTTTCGGCCCATTCACTTTTGCCAGATCTGGCCGGCCCAGTTACTAAGATTAATTGTCTCGATGCAGTTGGTTCTGAGTTAGTCATTAGTCATTAAGTAGGTAAGCGCAAAAAAACCATAATATCTTGTAGGGTCAATCGATTTTAGATTTTAGATTTTAGATTTTAGAATTGAAGCATTGACCCCACGGAGAAATTCGGGGGGCAAGTTTCTCGGATACAGGTTTTTTATTTCTGGACGGATGAATCCGGGGGCTTGTATCCTCGATGCTTTCGGTCAAGTAGGGGCAAGTTTAGCCTAGGATCTATACTACGAGAGAGTTGATGAGTGCCAAACCAGACCTTCCATGTAATGTTTATTTCTACTCACTTACTTAGTCATTAATCAGCAGTTAGCAGTCAGTCGATTTGAGATTTGAGATTTACTCCACAGATCGATCTGGGAGCTTGAAGTTGGTTCTAAAAAATTGGGCGGCTCGCGAATCCTGTGGGAAACTTGTATCGGTTTTTTGGGGATCACATACTAGGGATTAAACACAAATGGCAATTGCCAATTCCCAATTGCCAATTCCCAATTCCCAATTCCCAATTCCCAATTCCCAATTCCCAATTATGATTTAAACTGCCAACTACCAAAGGCTTTTTAAGCGATAATAGCATTGATGAGACAATATCAGAGTAAGTCGATCGCTCTCCCAGCATTTGCCAAGCTGTTATTTATGCCAGAACATCCTCAGATATCAGCGATAATTTGCACCCACAATCGTCACACCTATCTAGGTGCTGCGATCGACAGCTTGCTGATACAGGATTTTCCCGACAACTTTGAAGTAATAGTAGTGGATAACGCTTCTAGCGATTATGCCAGCCCGGAAAGTTCCACTTCGCGCACCCGCGAGGTGGTAGAAGCAAGACTGGGCGATCGGCGCCTCAAGTACGTGTGGGAGCCCGAAATTGGTCTGTCAGTAGCCCGGAACACTGGCGCAAAGGAAGCTCGCAGCGATATATTAGCTTATCTCGACGACGACGCTGTTGCTGAGCCGAATTGGCTCAGGGTGCTGCACAGCGCTTATCAAAGCAATCAAAAACTCGCCGTAGCTGGTGGCAAAGTCAATTTGCTCTGGCCTTCGGGAGTCAGCCCGCCCGAATGGCTGTCAGCGGGATTGGCCCAGAACTTGGGAGTTTACGATTTAGGAGAAAGTTGCATTTACGTCACAGCAGCCGGTTTGACTCCCAGGGGTGTAAACTACTCAATCCGGCGCCCTTTTCTCGAACAAATTGGCGGCTTCGATGTCAAACTCGGTAGAGTCGGCACCAAATTGTTGTCAAATGAAGAGTTGCGGGCGACAGAATTAGCTTTAGAGTTAGGTTGGCAAGTAGTTTATCTACCCGAGGCCCTGGTGCTTCACAATGTCGCCACAGAACGGCTCAACAAAGCTTGGTTCCTAGAGCGCGGGTGGTGGCAAGGCATCAGCGAGTGTTATCGCGAACAATTGTCCGATCGAGCTGGTATTGCTCAGCTTGGGCGAGGGGGTGAAAGAATATTGAGGGGTGTCTGGAAGTCTTTAAAATATATTAGAGATCCGGGGCTGCGTTTTGAAAATTTCGTTTTTGCCTGGGGCCAAATCGGTTATTTGAGTGCAGCCGTCGGCGGGCTGATTTTTGCACCGAAATCGACCAGCAGGCATTAGGCTATAGGCAATATCCCTCGCTGCTCAAGTTGTCGGCGCGACTGTGCAGATCACACTTCATCTACCAAAACTCGACCGCATTCAGGTTCAAGCACTCGATTATGACATCTAGTTCATCCAAGATTCCGGTTTCAGTTCTCATTCCGGCAAAAGACGAAGAACTTAATCTACCTGCGTGTCTGGCCAGCATTGCCAGGGCGGATGAAGTTTTCATGGTTGATTCCCAAAGCAGCGATCGCACGGTAGAAATTGCCATCAGCAGCGGCGCAAAAGTAGTGCAATTCTACTTCGACAACCGCTGGCCGAAAAAGAAAAATTGGTCTTTGGACAATCTGCCCTTTCGCAACGAATGGGTATTAATTGTCGATTGCGACGAGCGCATTCCGCCGGAACTTTGGGACGAAATCGCGCGGGTGATCGAAGACCCCAATTTTGACGGCTACTACCTCAACCGCAAAGTCTTATTTTTAGGTAAGTGGCTGCGTTACGGCGGCCGATATCCCGACTGGAATTTGCGTTTGTTCAAGCATCAAAAAGGCCGTTACGAAAATCTCGGCACTGAATCCGTCCCCAATACTGGCGACAACGAAGTTCACGAACACGTCATTTTAGCCGGTCCAGTCGGCTACTTAAAAAATGACATGATCCACGAGGACTACCGCGATTTATTTCACTGGATAGAACGGCACAACCGCTATTCTAATTGGGACGCTCGCGTTTATTACAATATTCTTACGGGTCGCGATGAGAGCGGCACTATTGGCGCTAACCTATTTGGAGATGCAGTGCAGCGGAAACGATTTCTCAAAAAAGTTTGGGTGTGGCTGCCTTGTAAACCAATGCTCAGATTTATTTTATTTTACTTCATTCAGCTCGGCTTTTTGGATGGAAAAGTTGGCTATATTTATGCAAGATTATTGAGTCAATATGAGTATCAAATTAATGCAAAACTTTACGAGTTGCGTTGTTGTGGCGGTCAGTTGAATGTGGCAGAATCTCAGGCGCCTTTGTCGCCATCAGTAGTTATCAGTCAGGAGACAGAAGTGAAATTGCCGTGAGAATATCTGTTAGTCAGCTTGGAGTGGACGAAAGTTTGTGTAGGCGCGGTTTTAACCGCCGGGTTTCTTGAACTAATTAATACTTAAGTGAATGCCACTAGCTAAGATACCTAAAATTTTACCTAAATCGTTGATAAAATATTCGACTAAATCAATTTCGATCGTCTGTTTTGTTAATTTCATAAATTTCCAGTTAGTGCCGGTGGTAACGGTACCGTAAATCACAGGAATTTCGTTGCCTTCATTTTCATTAAAAATTTGCGCGCCCAACATTTCCGCTACGCATTGTCCCAAGCCAGCCAAAATATTTTCTTTTTTAGCTTCCACGACGGTAATAACTGGCGCACTAACAAATAAAAGTTCAGGTGATTGACTGATGATAAAATCACAACTGCCGTTTAATCCTTTACTGGCATCCACACTAAAGTCAATGCCGGAAAACCAGCTAATTTGATAATTTAATTGTTTTCTGAGTTCGACGAGAATTGGAGCAATAATTAATTCCGATCGCGCTTTTTCTGTATTGCTACCAAGGGCTAAAGCTAGATTATCGCGCAGGGTTTCTTGGAGAAAATCGCTGGGTGTTAATTCTGGAATTTCTGTGAAAATATCTGAGCGTTCGGAAATAGTTAAATTAAAGTCTCTCGTAACTCGACTTAAAGTAAAATCACTGTATGACATTAGTTATCTATCTCTATGGTTGAGTTCTATTCGGGTTCGGGAGGATGCGTTAGCGAAGCTTGCCATAGGCATCGCACTTCTTCCGGTTCCTGCAAAATATGATGAACTGGTTGACTTTGGAAAGTGGGTCAACAGAGTGGCACAATATCCGTCACTAATGTTGACCCGTTACCCCCTAGTTAAACAACGATAAAGCCTTCAGTTATTCGTCACCCTCAAGAAATTGTCTAGCCACCCGTCCCCAATCAACACGAGCATCCTGTGCCCTCTGACGCCGGGGCCCATCAGGTTGCTCATCCTCGTACCGCGCCCAAGCCGCCAGTAACAATTTCAAACCTTCGAGAGAATTTGTTAGACGAGAGCGAAGTGTTTCAGTATCTACGCCTTCTACCTCTTCTTCTAACACTTCGACAAGATTTTTGTAGGCAGGATGGTTGGCGTTCAAAGTTATCATAATTGCACCCCCTCCAGTCTTAACTGAAAAAAAAGCAGCGGTTTCCATATCTGCTTTTGTAAAAGTGTACTTCAATCCATCAGAGACTGTTTTTGCCGCCAACTCTTCAGCTTTAGATTCCAGAACACCTGTCTTTATTAATGTGGTTTCAATAATTTCCTTTCGCGCCTCCAAAGGTAGTGACTCATCCTTGTCGCTTTGCCCTTGGTGTCCTTCCTTCTTCCGTTCTTCTGTCACATCAGTTGCAACTTTCTCCGCAGAAGATCCTTGATGTCGCTTTTGTCCACTGCGTGAAGCAGGCGTTTGGGCATTAATCTGATTTCGCATAGTTGCTATATTTTTATGGAGCTTATAAGCAATGTCTATTAATGGGCCTCTGGGGTCTTCTTCTTGGATTAGTTCTTCTTTGAGTTCAATAATTGTTTTTCCATCTCTTAGCATGGATTCGATATCTAGATTCGCCAGTTCTGAAAAGTTACGGGCAGATTGCTTATTGTTAGTGACCCCAAACAAGTCGTCAAGTGTTGGAGGAAATTCTATCTCGACCCCCCACCATCGCTCTGTAGCTCTTTTCTGTGCCCAAGACTCGTCTAGTTCCAATTCACGCCCTGCTCGAACGACTGAAACGCCCATATTTCTACCAGCGTGCTTTCCATGCGGAAGATTACCAGGATTCTTTCCTGGCCGGGCTTCCTCCTTAGCATAAGAATAACGAATTTTTACTTCGTGATTGTTGCTACGAAACTCAATGATAAAAGTTGTCTCATAGCTGTTTTCTTCTGGCCACGGATGAAACATTGGCGTTTTGTCAAAAGGATGTGGGCAAGAAGTCTTTGCCATGAGATAACCCGGATCGTTCGGCTGTGCAAATTTTTCTACCATGATTTTGGTAGGTTCATTAATATCAAAAGTTGCCATACGAATGACTACTTCTTGAGTATCTAAAAATTTTCGATACATTCGTCCAATCACGAACTCGGAATTTTCGATGATTGTCTTACCAGTCTTCCACATACAGCGATCGATATCTGACCAGACAACTAATGTTCCCGTCTCTCCAAAACCTGTTGTGACTTTTTCCCAAATCTCAGGGATAGGGTGCTTCTGAGGTTCGGGAACTTCAGTAAGCTGCTTGTTTTTGATTTCATTCAAATCTAGGTATGTGTAAATTGCATTTTCTACACCACTCTCCCAAGTCCAAACATCCACCCGTTTACACTGGGAAATTGAAGAGCATGGCAACCCCATACCAAAGCGCCCCATTCCTGTATGTTTTTCTTCTTCTAGATAGGTTCCGTTGCCGAACTGTAAAGCCATTCGCAAAACAGTGGAATCCATGCCGCTTCCATTATCTAAAACAGCGATTTGATGAATGCGCGAGCTACGTCGCTGTAGCTGAATTTCTTTTTCAGCACAGAGAACTTCTACCTCAGTAGCTTTAGCTTGAATGGAATTATCTATGAGTTCGGCTAGTGCATAGGCAGCGTTTTTATAACCGTTGTCACGCATTGCCTGAACAACTAAATGTACCGGAACGATATCATGTTGTTTCGTCATTTTAATCTCCAAATGTCTTCCCAATTGTTAAAAGCATCGGCAACACTGCCAAAGCCTGGTAAATCTGTGTCCACTACAGTAACAATCTCAGCTTGTTCATTGCCACCTGCTTTAAGTCCGCGAATAGCACGTCCAACCATCTGGCTGTATAAAACAAGCGACTTGGTGGGACGAGCAATCACGGCGGCACTGGTTCGCGGGGCATCAAATCCTGTTGTAAGAACGCCATAATTACAGATAATTTTAGTTTCTGGATGATCATCTTTAAACCTTGCAATGATTCGCTCTCTTTCTGAAGCAGGAGTTTTGGCAGTTACAGCGGATGCTTGCCAATTTCTAGCTTTCAGCACAGCGGCTAGAAGTTTTGAGTGTTCTACAGATATGGCAAACACCAAAATACGCTTGTGGGTCTTTGCCAAATTTTCAATTTCCAAAATAATGCGGAGATTGCGCTGTTCGTTTTCAGCTAGGCGAGTCAGGATATTTTTTGGTAACTCTAACTCTTCTTCAATACGCTTCAAGTCGTTATTAGATAAATTCAATCCACTCTGGTGTAACAAAGGTCGGTATTCTACTCGTGCCAAGTATTGCTCTGACACTAGGTAGTCTACTGGATTCTCGTAGCCAGGAACCTCCAAAGTAACTTTGCGCTGTGCAAAGAATTCAGCTAACTCTTCGTCCGCACTAATGTCTGCCCAAGTGCGGCCTGGTGTAGCTGTTAACCCAAGCAGTGCTGTGTGTTCGTATGGTAAAACGAGAGAATCGAGGACTAGCTTGTAAGTTTCTGCAATTGCTTGATGGGCTTCATCAATAATTACAAGAGAAGAACGAGAACCTAATTTATTAATGAATTGGATGCTACGTTTAGCACGACTGTAAAGCTTGGAAAGACCTGCAACTACTAAGCCGTCCCGCACCCGATCGAGATCGAGTTCGTGGTTCCCCCAAAAACGATAGATAGATAAATCGCGATCGCCTAAATATCTCCAGGCGCGTTGAAACTCGGCGGCGGCTTGTTCGCAAAGTTCTTCACTGTATGCCAACCATACGACTAAAGTAGGCTCTTGCGCTCGCAGGCGATCGGCGATAATGTGCATTGCCGTGCGTGTCTTTCCCGATCCGGTGGGCATATGAAGCAGAACACGCCGAGGTTCTTTTTGGAGGTACTGTTTGACTTTGGCTGCTGCACTACGCTGATGAACAAACAAAGCGTATTGAGGCTTAGCCAAATCCGATGAGGGTGTTTCTTCAGATTCCTCAGTTGATGGTACAACCAATTCAAAAAAGTCGAAAAGGGCACGTTCGCGTTCCGATCCGCGGCGTATTTTGACTTCTTTTAGGGCTTGAAAGAGATCTTCATTGTCTGAAGCTGACAAAATTGTAGCGAGAATTTCAGCTTGTTTGGGTCGTAATAATTCAAATAGGATAGTGCGAGTGTCTTTTGATAAAAGCAAGCTTTCACGAGAATAAATACTCATCAACACTTCACGCAGATTAGTGGGAGTTGCTAGGCGACTATCTAGAAGCTTCACTAAACGGAAAGCTGAACTACCCAATAAAGTTTGTAGCGTTTCTTCATCTGCTCGTGATAGTATATCGTCAAAATTCAAAGGACGCACCCCTCGTATATAATCGTCATAGCTAACAAGCTAAGCAAGACAGCTCATCATCTTCGCTGTCAAGTAAGTTCTCTAGTGCTACTTTGCTGAAACCCCCAATTCAGCAGTTCTGAGTTGTCTGTCAAATCTGGGTTTCTTCACCGTTGGCGCAATTCAGCAGGGTGTGAATTAATGGCAGATCGGCTTGAGGGTGGTTTTATTTTATTGTGATAAGTTATCAATAACACCGATGTTTATTTTAGCATGATTAGGGGTGGGTTCTCGGGTTCACTTGACAAGTTTTTGCTTTTTTACCGCAGATGGCAGCGGATATACGCGGATGGACGCGGATGAAGAGTTGTTATTTTATGAGTTGTTCTAGGGATGGAAAAAGTATTTTTTCGGCGCTGATTTTTGGGCAATCGCAAGGTTGTTGAGTGGCGGATATTGCTGATACTTTGCCTAGCAGCATTTGGATGCTTTCTATTAGCAGGGGTAGGGTTAATAAAATTATTGATGCTGATACTAGCAAGCTAATTAAGCCGTCCGCCCAATTCCAGTGCAGCCACGCTACGGCGATCGCAGCTAGAATTACTCCAACCGAGGAAAATATGTCGGCAACGGAGTGCACAAAGGCGCTTTTGAGATTTAAGTCGCCGTGACAGCAGGAATGCAAGCAACAAGCATTGATTGAGTTGATGCTTAAACCTACTATGGCGGTAATTAACATGGGGAGTCCTTCTACTTCGGGGGTTGGGGACTGTAAGCGGGCGATCGACTCGGTGGCTATCCACAGGGCGATCGCTACTAAACTGATACTATTAATTAAGGCAGCTATGATTTCTCCTCGTTCAGGGTTTGGCGATTGTGCGATCGTACAATCTACGGATTTGCTTTTGCCTTTGACTGAGGAGTACCAAGTGGCTGTCAATGTTATTGCTAAAGCTGCTACATCTGAAAAAACGTGACCCGCATCTGCTAAGAGGGACAAACTATGAGAAGTCATTGCAGCTATTAACTCTGCTACAAAAAAGCTGCTAAGCAGTACCAATGCTGTTTGTAAAAGTCGCACTTTGGCAATTTTGGGATTTGGATTCTCGCAATGTGCGATAGCCTTGGCGTTTTCAGAGTTAAAATTGTCCCTAACTGGAAATGTCATGCAGCAGTCCTTAAAGCTAAACTCGATTTTAAATTAAACATTAGATGACTTATTATACGCCAACTCCCGACCCGGAACCGCAAAAGCCGATCGCAAATTCCCCAAATCCTGAAATAAATGCTCATCCAATTAGCGACAATCAGCCAAATACTTTGACAGGCGAATCTTTGGTTGATTTGCAAAAGTACAACCAATCAAATTTTGATCGGGGAAAGTCTGGTTGGCTAATTTTGCTTTGGTGGTTGGTGCAGGCGATCGCATTTCCCCTCACTCCACACCCTTTTAACGGCATCAGAAGCGGGTTGCTGCGGTTATTTGGAGCGAAAATAGGTCCCGGTGTGATTATCCGCCCTACGGCTCGTTTTACCTATCCTTGGAAAATTCAAATCGGCGATTACAGTTGGATCGGAGATGATGTTGTATTCTACAGTCTCGAGCGAATTACGATCGGCAAACACTGCGTCATTTCTCAAAAAAGTTACCTCTGCACTGGCACTCACGACCCCCAAGACTCCGCCTTTGGCTTAATAACAGCTTCTGTGATCGTTAATAACGGCGTTTGGATTGCCGCCGACTGTTTCATTGGCCCTGGTGTCGAAATCGGTGCCAACTCTTTAATTGGAGCTCGCAGCAGTGTCTTTAAAAATATGCCTGCTGGCTTTGTTTGTACGGGTAATCCCTGTCGCCCGCGCGATCGGCGAGAAATTAACAAAAGTTTGTAGTATGGAATTCAATCCGATCAAAAGTTCGCAGTCAGGACTGATATCATGTCCGGTCGATTACCCTGATTCCTGCAGGGGCCCGTGAGCCAATAATATTTGCCAAAAACAGACAATCTCGCAAACCCGCCCCCCTATGTATTATGGGCGATCGATCGGACATGATATTA
Organism: Microcoleus sp. OTE_8_concoct_300; assembly: GCF_031383065.1. Taxonomy (NCBI): domain Bacteria; kingdom Bacillati; phylum Cyanobacteriota; class Cyanophyceae; order Oscillatoriales; family Microcoleaceae; genus Microcoleus; species Microcoleus sp. OTE_8_concoct_300. The sequence goes on from NZ_JANMZH010000816.1 coordinate 9,200, forward strand.
GGATCGCGAATTAAATAACTTACAATTTTAATTATTATTGTGGGATGGGCGTCCCGCCCGTCCAAAAAGGACAGGCGGGACGCCCATCCCACTTTCCTTGTGGAAGTTATTTAATTCTCATTCCTTACTATAGACCTCTTGCAAAAGTCCTTTTCATAAATTTATTGGACGGGC
>NZ_JANMZH010000876.1:0-15752 GCF_031383065.1 Microcoleus sp. OTE_8_concoct_300
GCCGAAGAGCCCGTCCTATTTATTTTTGCAAGAGGTCTATTCCTTTTATCCGAGAAATGCCTTTCTTCGGACAAGTAAGCAGGTTGATGAAATATCAGGTTTCCAGCAGAGCGAAGAAGATTGCGGCGCGGCTTGTCTGGCTTCGATCGCCAAATTTTACGGACAGAATTTTACAATTAGCCGCTTGCGAGAATTGGTCGGTACGGGCCAGCAAGGGACGACTTTACTGGGCTTGAAACAAGTCCGTAATATTCCGGAGATGGCACAGCACTACCCGAAGTATTTGTCAGTATTTAAACGAGGTTCTAGAAATTAAATAATATTTCTAGTTTTCCTTCACTTTTATTAACTTAAACGGAGTCAAATCATGAAAGAAATAAAGGACGATTCACTGTTTGCTGAACTCACCCCTGAAGAATCAGCTAGCGTCAACGGCGGTCACTATTCCAAGCGAAACTGTTACCGTCCGACGCGTCACGTCGTATACCGCCGGAATTGCGACGGCTCCTTCAGAGTAGTGTACCGCTACTGGTAATATCATTTCCGGTTACACCGGAATGATGTTGACAGTTGACAGTTGACAGTTGACAGTTGACGGGCGGGTCAAAAAAATGAAAATTGCACGAATTATTTGTTGGCCTCGGGATTCGACTTTACGCCCGACTTTTGAAGCAAGGATTTGATATCATATCATGTCCGATCGATTAACGATAATATCCCGGTCGGGGCGGGTTTTTGAGATGGTCAATTATTGGCAGGTATTGTTGGCTCACTGGCCCCTACAAAAATCGCGGTTGCTCGACCGGATTTGATATCATTCCGGCGTGACTGCCGGAATTGATATGAATTAATAAAGCACCCATAAGTTTATGGGTGCTTTGTTCTATCCATTGCGTAAGTCCTACAGCATAAATTTCAGAACTTTCGGGGTCGCCTGAAATGGTTCTGACTTATGGTTTTAAAATTTGAAAATTTCTTTCAAATTCAGATATTTTTTGAAGTTTTCAGTCTACCTAACTAATTGGCTGAAATGGAATTAACCTCGATCGAAACTAATCTATAAACCGAGATCAGTTATCCAAACTGCCAAATTGCCAACTCTCCACCCACATTTAACTGTGCATTATCACCGAAAGTGAACTTTCTTTCCTGATGAGCTTGAGCCTTCATCGTGCAAAAAACCTTGCGAATTCGATAACTGGGAGCAACTTTCTGAGATACTTGTAAAGTAAAACCATGAGAACGATAGGTAGTAATATCTCCTACGCAAGATGAGTCATAGCCAAAGACTCGAAGTAGTAATGCTAGTTCCTCGTGTTCGGCTAAAGTCAATTCCAGATGAACTTCTGAAATGTCGTCAAATAAAGAAGTTTCGGAAGTAGCAAGGTTTTTCAGATAAGCAGCACGGTCAAAGCAACCAGCACTGGTAAGCTTGATGTTTTTATAGTCTAAATAATCCTGATGAAATTCCATCAACCACGGACAGAAGGCTTCTCTCTCAGATTTGAGCGCCAAATAATTAAACCAGGACACTTTTCCCTCTTCGGTTTGACGAACTTGCAAACTAGAAAACGTTTCTTGGGCTACTAAGGATTTTAGCTTTTCTTCTACAATATGAATCTGTCCTGCTTGTTTACTATTGAAACCTATACCCGAAAAACCTTCCCTAAACCCTTCTGCACCCCCGGGAGCAAAAAGCTCAAGATAGCTATGTTTTCCCCTGAGATAAGTTCCCGCCCAACTCTCTGTATCAGTTTCTACGGTATCTCTGGATATTGTGCAGAATTCTTGGCTAATGAACTCTGATTTGGCTATTGACTCTAGCGTTTCTGTGTCGAGAGTAACATATAAATGGTTAAATTCTATTCCCATGTTTTTACTTCTTGAGCTTTAGTAATACAAATTGTGGAACAGACAAGATGCCTGTTCATAAAAACTCTTTAACTTAAGTCGCGCCAAGGTATTAGGATTATTCCTAAAATTACGAGTACCTTGAACTGAGATATTGCACCATTCTCAAGAACAGGCAAGATGCCTGTTCCACAAAGAGTGAGTTTTCTTGTGGGGTGGGCGCACAATTCTCAAGAACAGGCAAGATGCCTGTTCCACAAAGAGTGAGTTTTCTTGTGGGGTGGGCGTCCCGCCCGCCCATGAAAGGCTAATTGAGAATGGTGCAATATCGGAGTTGAAGGAAATTCTGGAATTGCCCAGAAGCTCACGCCATACCGACTATTGTGGCGTGAGTCCGTCACCGGTGCGTTCAACTGATATCTTGCACCATTATCAACTACCTGTTTAGGAACGGGCAAGATGCCCGTTCCACAAAACTCAATTTTATTGTGGAACGGGCATCTTGCCCGTTCTTAACAATGGTGCAAGATGTGAGTTCAACTCTCTTTACTAGGGAGTGACCAACTCCTCACTTCACCCAAAGTCACCGGCATCAGAAGCACCACATCAAGGGTAAAGCGGAAAACTTTGCGCCCCCGACGATTATTGTCTGGATCGTAGAACTCAAGCTTGACATCCCAACAGTCACTGTTGATGCGACAGAACGGGCTTTTTTCGACGTTAATGGTGTCGAGTTGCCGACCCTCGACGATCGCCCGAGCAAAGGTCACAGCGGCTTGGAATATGTTAGTGGCAGCGAAGTTGAGGGCCCGATCGCGCGAAGTCTGCCCCACATTGCGAAGATCGTTGTAGACTCGGTTGAGGAAGGCTGTCAGAGCCTGTCGCACGAGGGGTGCTTGGGCTTCGTCCACCTGACGAGAGATTGCCGCCATCGCCGCGTTCACCAGGGTATTGACTTTCCAGCCGTACATTCCCCGCGGGTAAGGTATCGTCACTACAGGCACAACTTCACCGGAGGAGAGTTCCACCGTGCGGTTGGTGCGTCGGGCGGGTATGCTGACCCGCTCGACAAATTCATCGCTGGCTTCTGGCTCGAGTTGCCCCGCCAACATCAGCACAAACATCTCGTAGACCTCGCCGTCCGGTGACTCTACGGCATATATCGTGTCTCCATCGAGGTTCAAGGTCCAGATCAGGGAACGGCCTTCATCTGGATTGCGATCGAGGTGCTCGACCATCTGGCGAGCATCGTAGGGGTCTGCCGGCACCATGATGCCGTTTACTTCGGCGGGAGCCATCTGTTGTTGGAAAGAGTCGCGGCGGGTTTCATCTCCAAAGTCGTAGCCGATCGTCCCTAGGGCGTAAACGTTGCCAGAGAAGGCGGTGCTGGCTTCGACAGTGCCTGTGTCTGCGGGAGTCGCGGCGGCGGTGACGGGTTCCTCGGCAGCAGTGGCGGGCAAGACAGCAGGCATCGCTGCACTGGCAACAACCTCTTGGCTACTGGGGGGGGCATGACTGGCGACGGGGGCGGCATAGCCTGCCCGTTCAGTGCGGATCACTCGATCGCCCGCGAAGGAAATGGTGAGGGAGGGTTGCCCAAACAGCACCCTCATTGCGCCTGGGATATTGACAAAACCTCGCAGACAGCGTTCTGGTTTTTCTGGGTCGCAGGGAATCGCAGTATTGAGCAGTGCTATTCGGACGGCTTCGGCATCGACGGGTTTACCCTCTTGCAGTTGCAGACTCATTAGTAGCGCAGAAATACCCGTCATCACGGGAGCTGCCATGCTGCTTCCTGTCTGGCGCACAGGTCTTTCGGTACAGGGTTGCGCTCCCAAGACATCTTCCCCTGGAGCGAGGATACCTTCTTGTGTGTTGTTGCCCCCCCAATTACTAAAGTGGGACGGCGTACCATCGACTTTTGCAGATCCCACTGCCAAAGTTCCCGGCAGCACGGCAGGCAGACACCAGCTTTCGTTTGAATTGTTCCCTACTGGCGTGACGATCAAGATATTATTGTCTTGACATTTCTTAATCGCTTGAACAAGGATCTCTTCCCCTTCACTGGTTTGGGTGGGGCGACAAAAAGCACAGTGGATAATATTTGCACCCAACTCTAAGGCTAACTCGAAGGCACGGGCTAAGTTGAGGGGAGACAGCATATCGTCATAGGTTACCAAGGCATCGTGGGGCATATTGATTACCCGGCAGTTGGGAGCCACGCCGAAAACAGGGCTGTGCTCTTGACCGACGATTGTACTGGTGACGTGGCAGGCATGGTCGTTGATTTCAACCCGCGTCTTGACATTTTCTGGTAAGGCAGCGTCGATCGCATCTTCTTTCTCTTTACCCTTGAGCCCCTTGTCCCGGATTGCTTGGAAGGCGGCGTAATCTTCTGGGCTGATTGGATCTGCTGGTTCGTGCCAGTAGGGAAAAATCTTGGAGACTTGAGCTCCGGCAAAGCAGGACAATGTGTGATCGGGGTCGCCGTCTATAATTACAATCGTGATGCGGGGGTCGCCGAGGGTTTGGTTGTGGAGTTCAGCGAGTCCGGGGACGCGATCGTCGAGGTCGTGGGGATGCAGTGCCAGCGATATTTGGGACGCAGAACTCTCAACTGCACTGGCTGAAACCGCCGCTGAGTCCATTTCAGCCTCAACAATATCTGATTCCACCTCGCTATCCCCAACCTCTGACGCTGTTGGTTCAGAGGTTGATTGGGTTAACGCAGATAATTCAACAGATTCCGCAGCGGGACTTGATGAGTCTATAGTCTCGGTTAGCCCATCTGAAGCCTCTAACTCAACAGCCTCAGCCCCATTTTCCTCAACTTGCGCCGAGATATTTTCCGAAATTTCCCCAGCTTGAGTCCGCTGAGTTTCTGCCATTAACCAAAATGGTTCAAGCTGATTTCCCAATACTGCTGTTTCACTAGGCTCAGGTTCAGCAGACTCAGGCTCAACATCAACTCCACCCAATTCAGTCTCACCTATTGAGATATTTGCCTCACCAGGCTCTTGTGTTTCATCAACCTCACTCGACTCTAGCCCACTTGCTTCAACACTGCGATTGGGCAATGACCCGAGCGCAAATTCTCCGACAGCCGACTCTTCCACATAGTCTAGACCCGTCACCCGACCAAAAGCATCGCTATCCCCCTTGCCCAACGCACAGGGAGCCAGACCCATATTGGTTGCCACCAAGTAAAAGTTTTGCTGTAGCACTCCAACATGCTTAAGTATCAACGAATAAGCGGTAGAGCGATAGCGACGAAATAGCCGACCGAACCGTGCCGTAATCACCAATAGAACTTGTGTGCGCACTTTACTGAGAAGTTCATAACCTGATGTAGCGAAGATATCATCCTCCGATTGGACTATCTGCTCTAGCTGGTGATTCAGCGGGTCGTAGTGATACACTCCTTGGTGCAAGCCTTGACAAAGCCGTACCACTGGATAAATTTCTAATTCATACATTGATCCGCCAACGGGATAGGGGCGACGGCTCAACTCGCCATAATCAATATCTGCTTTAAAATCTAGTATTTCTCGCCAATTCTTACCATACCACTCTTCTGTGCTAAGTAATTCCTTAACACGGGCGGTGCGATACAGTAGTTCGCTTAGTTGCTCGATCGACATCGGATGGTTATCGTCATATTCTCGAACCGATTTTCGTGCTTCGATCGCTTTCGTGAGCGTGGCATCGTTATACCTCAATGCTCCCAGGTTCGGACGCGGCAGCGGCACAATCCGTTCGCTCATGGGCGGCTTCACCACCGGGAAATCTGACCACTGGTCAACGCAGCGCTTTTCATCTGTTGTTGGATAGTCATGGCGACCGTCGCGGCTGCGGCTGTGAAACAGCAGGTTATGAAAGTCCCAAAGCTGGAGCGAGGGGGTTTCGGGGTCAGCCGTCAGAAACCCTGCTGCCCACAGCAGATTGAGGAACTGATAGGCGGTTTCTGGTCCCAGGTAGGGCGGTGGTGTAAGTGTCGATAGGGGTTGGGGCTGGGCAAGCTGGGCTAGGATCGCACTTGCTCGCCAGTCGAGGAGTTTGACTCTAAACTTCGAGAGGGGTGACTCCAGCACCATTGTGCCTTCATAGGAATGCTGATAGGCAAAGCGAGAGAGGGCGACACGGGTTTGTGTCGAGTAGGATTCGGTTAGATCCAATTTGGCTGATTCCACCATCGGAATTGCTACTGCCAGCGGCAACACAGCGTAACTCAACCAACCCCGCTCATCGAATTGTTGTAGCATCAGGGCGAACTGTTCCCCAACTGCCCGACCATCGAGTTCGGCTAACCCTTCCACAAGTGATTCGGGGGTGGTGTTGCCTGCCTTGAGACGATCGAGAGCCATACCGATTCCGGGTGTGGTGGCCAGGGTAAGCAAAGCGGTGGGATCAGATTCTGCAGATTGCAGGGTGTAGTAGTCTTCGGTGCTTGTCAGTTGGACAAAAGGGTTAAGGGAAACAGCGAAGGGGTGATGGCTCATAGCGATGGATAATGGGAAACGATGATTGGGCAAGTGAGTCAATGGCAATAGCGATGCGTGAAATTATCAGAAATGGAATCTTATTTGATTTTTAGAATTGGGAAATTTCATATTCCTGTTTTATTCTAACAAAATCACCACCCTGAAATCCATCTGTTCTTCTAAGTTTCGATCTTGTCATCAGAGTCATTTTCAATAAAAATCAAAATCCCGGATGCGGTTGACATTCGTCAAATTGATCGTAGTAGAAACAAAAATTTTCTAATCGACTGTTCTGTAACTCTTGCTCTGTAACAGCCACAGAAACATCTAGGAGACAACTTTGACTTTGACAAAAATCATATATCCTCTCACCTAAGCTATTAAATATAAAATATTTTGGTATGTCCTTGATGTTGTGGAAGTAAAACCATAAGACTGGCGTTGCATAGGCTTTAGAGAAGCAGACCGTGAGGCAATAAGATCCTCTGAAAATGTAATTCACTTTTTGTGAAAAGTATTTTTGTATGTAGGGTGTAAGATACTTTCCTCTGTTTCCTAATGCTCCCGGCTGTGCTGGAGCAACAGGACATAGCTCTAGATGACTACGACCATCAAAGAAAAGTTCAAAACCGATGAGCATCGTATCTCTAATCAGAACCTGTGTTAATTCATCTGAGTAGTGACCACCATCAAGAGCGATCGCTGTCCTTGCTAAATCTTCAGAATCTTCATCCTTGTCGAGATGGACATACAGCATCACACTAGAATTTTCTAGCTTTGAACCCAAGTGAATCCCAATAGTGTTATCGATAATTTTGTGGGAGCCAATATGTGCTGCTGCAAACTGCTCAAACGAAGCACGATTTATACGTACACCCAACCGATTCTCGATTTTATCTAAGAACTTAAACGTATGAGTTACCGATGCCGGCCAAGTTTTTTTTATAGCGTTACCAACCTCAAAACGCCCTGCTAGCAGTCGGCTGCCTTCAACTTTGCAAGAGGATTCAACAGCACAGGAACCTTCTATCTCAAGAATAGCCTCTTCAAAAAGAGGGAGAGGAAAGCTTGGCTCAACATCAAAAGCCTCTTGATGAGTTCGGATAAACTGAAGACGGCGGTCTTTGAGACGATTATTTTGAAGCATAGAGTTTCAGGACGCGATTCTTTGAGGTTGATAGTAAAGGGAAATTGCGGAATATTAGAGTCATTTTCAAGAAAACTCAAAGTCCCGGATGCGGTTGACATCCGTCACGTTGATCGTAGTAAAAACAAAAATTTTCTAATCGACTGTTCTCTAACTCTGGCTGTGTAACAGCCACAGCAGTACCTGTGATGCAACTTTGACTTTGACAAAAATCATATATCCTCTCACCTAAGCTGTTAAATATAAAATATTTTGGTATGTCTTTGATGTTTGTGAAGTAAAACCATAAAACTGGCGTTGCATAGGCTTTAGAGAAGCATGCCATAAGGAGAGAAGATCCCCTGAAAATGGAATTCACTTTCTGTGAGCAATATTTTTGTATGTAGGGTGTAAGATACTTTCCTCTAATTCCTAATGCTCCCGGCTGTGCTGAAGCAGAAGGACATAGATCGACGCGACTACGACCATCCAAGAAAAGTTTAAAGCCAATTGCCCAAGTATCTCTAATCAAAACCTGTGTTAATTCATCTGAATAGTGACCGCCATCGAGAGCGATCGCTGTCCTTGCTAATTCTTCAGGATCTTCCTTGTCTTCGATATGGACATACAGTACCACACTGGACTCTTCTAGCTTTGAACCCAAGTGAATACCAATAGAGTTGTTTATGATTTTGTGGGAGCCAATATGTGCTGCTGCAAACTGCTCAAACGAGTCACGATTAATACGTACACCCAACCGATTCTCGATTTTATCTAAGAACTTAAACGTATGAGTGGCCGATTCTGGCCAAGTCTTTCCAGGATATTTACAAACCTCATAACGCCCTGCTAGCAATCGGCTCCCTTCAACTTGACAAGAGGATTCAACATAACAAGAACCTTCTATCTCAAGAATAGCCTCTTCAAAAAGAGGGAGAGGAAAGCTTGGCTCAACATCAAAAGCTTCTTGATGGGTTCGGATAAACTGAAGACGGCGGTCTTTGAGATGATTATGTTGAAGCATAGAACTTAGGGTCATCATCTTAGTAAGGTAGATGGCATCATTATCATTTTCGTCGCTAATCTCAATAGAGTGCCTGACAGGATGTTTGAAAAGTCTTTTTGTCGGTAGTACAAAGTTTTACATCGTTTTAAATCCTCCTAACCCCCTTTAAATAGGGGGGTTAGGGAGGATCGATCAAGTGCCAAAAATCACAGCCAACGAATCTTCAAACAACCTCTAACTCTAACAAAGAGTAGGGATTGCCTTGTGATAAGCCCAAGGACTTAGAAGAAGACGAGGTAGATGGATAAAGCTAACCAAACTCAGGATAAAGTAAAGTTTTGATCGGAACTCGACATCTTTAACCTCGTCAACGATGCACAGCTTAGGAAATCACTGCAATGGCAACTGGAGGTTAACCGTCGTGCCACTAAAGTGAGCTAAGCTATATATGCTTATTCGTAGCCGCACAAGCAGGTAGAGGCAGATGCTTCTGCACCATCGTAAGCACACGCACAGAAAGTGGCAGATGCTCCTGCACCATCGTAGGCGCACAAGCAGGTAGAGGCAGATGCTTCTGCACCATCGAAGGAGCACAAGCAGGTAGAGGCAGATGCTCCCACACCATTACCACCGAGAGCTTCCTCAGAGAGTTCAGCCAAGTAGCTGGGGAGTTTACCAGTGGTGCTCCGCATCACGGGTTTGCCTGGTTGGGGGAGAATGTTCTTCTTATCCATGAGTAATTTCCTCAATTGGTTGTTTGGTTTGTTGACCCGTTGAGGTGGGTCAATCCTCTTCTTCCTTGGAAAGAAGCTTATTAGGACGACATCTGGTATGTAGCGAAGCCCGTCGTCCGCAAACTTTAAAAAGACTTAAAACGGTATCGTCATGGGGTTCATCTCTGCCTCAGGTAGGGGCACGGTTCGCCACCCCAGCTTTACCGGCACGTCATAGAGCCGCCCTGGTCCTAACCGCAACCATAAACCTCGCGTTCCCGGTATAATCACTTTGACCACATTCAAGCCAATGTCCGGTCGCGTCTGGTCTAGGATCAGCGTTTCTAAACCTGCTGCTTGGGCAATCCCCACACAGGTCATCACATCTGTATAGATGTCATCACTCCAGCGCTTCGGGTAATCATTGGCGGTCTTCAGCGGCTGCGAGGCATCTGGGACTAAACAAGGATGACTTTCTCGAGTCACTCCTAGCAGCCAGTCTTTCGACTCACCCTTGAGCTGCTCGTCGGGAATTTTGTCGAGTTCCAGCCCAATTTGGTTTACTTCTGTGAGGGTGCGAAGAATCGCAATCTTCGGGTCGAGGTGTGCCCCAAAACCAACAATTATCCGCTCTGAACTTCCCACCGTGCGATACGATACGCCGACAAACGCCGGAATCCCCAGATCCGCTGTCAAATCCAGCACCCATAGTTCCCGGTTCAGTTCCCGGTAGAACTGCTGCAACTGGACAAAATACGGCTCATCAAAGCTGGTCAAGTCCACTCCCGGACGGCTGAGGCGGTTGTACCACCACAAAGCTACACTGTCACGCTCCACCAGTTCCATGAACCCTTGCAATATTGCCTCTTCCAGGGTGTTGCCCGCTGCGTTACCGTTGGAGTCGGCCTTACAGAAGCGATAAGCTTCCGGCATAGGGTAGTTGTAGTAGCAATAGCCTGTGGGTAGATATTTCTGCGTCTGCGCGGTCAACGACCACACCGGAGTCCAGTCAATCGCTTGACTTGCATCAAACCGATGGGGAATCCAGCGATAGGCTGCCTCTGTACCCTGAGCGTTCAGAGCTTCCCGATTGGCATACTGCTCATCGCTAAAGTACAAACACTGTTCTGGATGAATCGCCAAGTCTCCCAGTTCCGCCAGGGTTGCGCGTTTACGAGGTTCGTCCCCCTGAAAGATGCCCGAATAGCGTTCCACTGCCTCACAGAAACCACTCGCCCGGGATTGGCTATCGGTCTTGCCTTTGCCAGAACTCTTGTGGCGCAGAGTATTGCGTAGTCCCCGCAGGGAGGTGGCGCTGCCTAAGCTATGCCCCGCCCGGTAGGTATGTACCAAGGGATTAGTTGGGTCAGAGACCCGCACCAGTTCCGTTACCACTCCCGTTACGGGGCTGATCAAGTGCTGGTATTTCTGCAAGGTCTGCTCTGGGGTGGTGGCACGGTGGCCACCATCGTGGGTGAACTGCTTGCGGCGCGATTCTAGCTTCAGCGGTTCAAACCCTCGCCGGTGCAAAATTCCCGAGTCCCCACAGGTCGGACATTGCGGCCGCTTAATCAAGATATGGCTTTTCAAGTCCAGAATTGTCTGGTTGAAGGTGATAATCTTGCCGTCCAGGGTGGGGAAGCGTGCCGTTCCCGGCGCAGTGGCATTGACGTGTTGCTTGACAATCCACTTGGCTATCTCGGTGGCGGCGAACTGTAACCCCATTTGTAGGGTCGAAGGCAGCGTCGCCCGTGCTGTGGGCAAGCAGCCTACTACACGCCCGTTCTGACCATTGCGCTCTTGCTGGGCTTGTTTTTGCCGCAATACCGACGACTCAACTTCGCGGTTGCCCCGTAGCCGATGGGCAAGACAGCTCCAGCAGCCTGTCTTTCCGGGAACAAACACCGGGCCCAACCAGAGGACACTGCCCACAGGCTTGACGAGCAGCCAAGTTTGTTGGCGCTCCAGAGCCTGCTTGTTGATGGTGGCTAGTTCCGGCTGCAAATAGTCATCCGTCAAAACGATGTTGAGCGCCACTGAGGAATCCGCGTCTGTGGGGTTTTGCACCGGAATGCCCATGTCCCGCAGGGCAGTTGCGAGGGCAGCAAGGGTTACTTCACTGATGTTATCGCCCACCGTTGTCAGGGTGACCGGCTGCTGTAGCCCCTCGGCCGCCACAGGGGGTGCAATCCCTAGCTCGCTCCAAAATGCCGCCACTTCCGAGGATAGTTCCGGGGCTGCCTCGGTGAGGTAGCCTTTCTCTGCGAGGCGATCGAGCACATAGTCAATGTGTTCCGCTGGGACTGCCCCATCAAATTTTTCGACAATCTGCTCCCGGGTGTGTTGCCCATTCAGCAGAGGCACGATTTGGCAGTAGAGTTGCCCGCTGAGGGCGTAGTTGCTCTGTTCAGCAAGGAGGTAGACTTGGTTTGGCTCGATCGCCTCGACATGAAAGTGCGGCTTAATTTGGAGCAGTGTGGTGGATTGCATAGAGCGAACAGTCAGTCATTAAGTGGACGATAACAAGACAGGCTAGGGATTAGGACCAGATGCGGCCCCGGCGGAAGGTGTGAGGGTGTTTCTGTGACTCCTTGGCTTGCTTCTTGGCGTAGTCGCACCAGAAGGCATAATCGTGCAGCCCGGTCTGGGAATCAGGCACGTAAGACTTTTTCGGTTCTTGGGTGGAGGAGACTTCCAAGGGTGTTATTGCTGTTTCTTCATTAGCCATAGTTTCCTTAGTTTCCTTAGTTTCTTGGGGTGTTTGGAGAGTTGGGAGAGTTTGCGGTTGCTGGGGAGCCACAACCCCCTCTAGCTTGAGGTAGTCGATCCGGTGTGCCCCATCTCCCAACCCACGCTCGGTGGTCAGGGTCAGGGTATGTTGCCCAGCGCTGAGGGCTGGCAAGGGAATCAGGGCTTTGGTTGGCTTGCCTGACCCGACCCCGACGAGTTCGGTCACTGGATCACCATCAACCAAGAGGGTGTCAACTTGAGAGCCAAAAAAGTTGTAAAAGAGCGTAAGTTCGCCTGTGCTGTAGCTTTGGGCAAGGGTGAATTGGATATTCAGTTTGTCGGTGGAAAAAAGCTGCTTTCCTTTGCTCTGTGGTTTGGTCTTGCGACCTGGAACCACGAGCAACGATGGCATCTGGGGCTGGTTAATCGGGTCTGGATCTGACCCAACAACGTAAGTAAATTCCTCTTGCCAGCCGCCTACCTGCGAAAACTCCTGAGCTCCTTTACCAGCTTGACCAATTTGCCATAGGGTTTCAGTTTGCTGAGGCATGGTTTACTGAGGCATAGTTTGCTGAGGCATCGAGATTAGCGGCCCGTTAATAAAATCGTCCCATGCCGCCAAAGCCGCCCCAGCCCTGGCTGGCTGCACTCTGGCTGGCACTAGAGTGCATCACTTGGTTGAAACTGCGGTTGGCATAGGCTGAAGGATCGTTATAGTTGGCGCCATGCAGCAGATCCATCCGAATATGCACCAAATCGTCGGTAAGACCATCTTCCACATTCACGCACAGCGCAGGCTGGACGAAATGAGGCCGTTTGACGGGGGGAGACAATAGAGGAAGTCGCATGGTTCAGGATTCTCCGTATCGATAGGGTAAACAAATCTAGATGTCTTGGCGAGAGTGCATTTTGTTGTGGCACTCTCACTCCTATTATATTGCCCTTTAATACGGTGAAGACCAAGAACGAACTTCGCCCAATGTGACCGGAATCAGATCGCTGACATCTATGGTGAAGCGGAAAATCTTCTTAGCACGGCGGTTGTTTTCAGGGTCGAAGAACTTCAACTTCACATCCCAGCAGTCGCTATCCATGCGACAGAAGGGACTTTTCTCAACAGTAATGCTGTCGAGTTCCATGCCATCGGCAACCGCTTCGCTGAAGGTTTGGGCTGCTTGGAAGGCGTTGGTGACGGAGAAGTTGAGGGCGCGGTCTTGGGAGGTGGTTCCTAAGTTGCGGAGGTCGTAGTAGATGCGGTTGAGGAAGCCATCTAAGGTGTTGCGGATGCGACCTTCGTCAGCAGTGCCGTCTTCAGCTTGTACCGCGTCCATCGCCGCGCTGACCAAGTTGTTGACTTTCCAACCGTAGATGCCGCGGGTGCTTTGGGGTTCAACCACCGGGATAACTTGACCGGAGAAGAGCTTGACTTTGCGCCCGGTCAAGATGCCGGGGATGCTGACGCGCTCCACGTATTCGGCATTGTTTTCGGGTTGGATTTGACCGGATAGCAGTTCGTGGAGAGCGCGGTAGGACTCGGCACCGAAGGGACCGGTGGGGTCGATCGCATAGACGGGTGTCAGTTCAATGTTAAGCGTCCAAATGAGCGATCGCGCCTCAGAAATATTGTCGTCCAGGTAGTCCACCATCTGTCGCGCGTCGTAGGGGTTCGCTGGCACCATCACCCCTCCCCCTATGTCAAACGGCGGCATCAGTTGCTTGAACGAGTCCCGGCGGGCTTCGGTCCCGAAGTCATAGCCGAGGGTTCCTAGGGCATAAACAATCTGACCGAGAGCCGGAAGTTCGCTGGGGGCTTGGCTGGCGGTGACGGAGTTAGCAGTTAAGTTGGGCATCATTTGTGGTTGTTGGGTTACAGATGTAGGAGACGATTGCATCAAGTTGTGCAAGTTGGGGGTGTTGCTAGCGAAAGCCTCAGCGGCTCCTGGCTTGGTGGCAGCAGCAACCAAGCTAGGAGCCGGTTGTCCTTGATTAGCCATCGCTTCACTGGCGTTGGTTAAGCCGCCATCACAACCGCAGCCTGCAGCTTCTACTTCTGATGCACCCACTGATGCGAAATTCTCAGCCATATTTCCTCCTTTTTTTAATAACGTTATGGCTCCTGAGATGTTCAGTCTGCCCGCGAGACACCGACGGGTTTCTTCTGGCAAGTCAGGGTCGCAGGGTAAGGCACTCTGCAACAATATTTGACGAATCTTGTGGGGGTCGGGGGTTTCTCCCTGCTCCCGCTGAAGACTCAGCAGCACGGCTGCTACACCTGAGACAATCGGAGTCGCGAAGCTCGTACCACTCAGGCGGTCGGTGCCACCACCGGGTTTAGCTCCCAGGATGTCCTTGCCAGGGGCAAGGATGCCTTGGTCTTTGTAGGCTTCGCCCCAGTTGCTAAAGTCCAGGGGTTTGCCATTAGCATCCATCGCCCCGACCGCTAGCACCGCAGGCAAGGCAGCGGGTACGTGCAAGCAATCGCAACTATTGTTGCCAGCTGCAGCGACGAGCAAGACGTTGTTCTCTCGGCACAGACGAACGGCATTCTTTAACCAGCCATCGGCCTCGCCATAGTCGGTCAGTTGACCCCCACTGAGGTTGATCACGTGGGCGCCGGCATTGACTGCTTGCTCAATCCCCCTAGCCAAATCTAGCTGGGAAGTTTTGAGGCGATCGTCGGCGAAGACTGGGACAATTATTCCCTTACATTTGGGAGCTATCCCCTGCACCGGACTGCCCGGTTGCCCAAAGATAATGCTGGCAACGTGGGTTCCGTGGGCGGACATATTGCCACCGATCTGGGCCTCCGCTTTAACCAAGGTGGGAAGATACGTTAAGTCGGCGCCTTGGAAGCAAGGATGATTTTGATCAACAGGACCATCCAAAACGGCGATACAAATACTACTATCTCCCTGGGACACCGTACTTAATGTATCTAGCATTTAAACGTATTCCAAACACTAATCAGCATAGAGTATTTTTTTTACACCTATTGATTGATACCTGCTTTTTCACCTTGAAAGCAAGGTAATGATACGCAGGCTGCTTGAATTTTACTCAGGAAATTTTTTTATCCTGGCAGTTACTTGAAACCGAGGGATTAGTTAGAGTGCTGCACAATCTCATAGCCCTCTGAGCGAACTTAGGATAACCGAGGATCACTCGTCTAAGTGGGCTAGCTGCGGATTGTGTAGCGCTATACTTTTGCGTTGAAAATATATAAACATACTGAACATTCTTTACGCAAGGGGGGTAACAAAGTTTTTTTTCCGGAACTCCCCCTTGAGGGGCTGTATTCTTTAACCCGTGGGACTTTGAGAGAATTTGCTTTTTCCAAGGAAACTTAACACTACTTAACATCATGGCAAACCAGATGGAGTTTGAAGCCAAAAAACCAATGTACAAAAGTCTTTCCTCTGGCTGCAATCCCTTTGAAGACGTTGTGCTGTTTAATGTTGCGGGGATTTTGGCAGAAATACACCTGCCGGAGATCGCCCCAATATAAAATAGAACGAGGCAAGTAAACACGCCCTAGCCCTTCCCCGAGCTCGATATCATATTTTGTTAAAGTTCCGTTAACTCACATCTTGCACCATTCTCAAGAACAGGCAAGATGCCTGTTCCACAAAGAGTGAATTTTCTTGTGGAACAGGCATCTTGCCTGTTCATAAAAGCTTATTGAGAATGGTGCAACATCTCAGGTTATACCAATTTAATGTGAAGTTGCACATATCTCGATCCCCCTAAATCCCCCTTAAGAAGGGGGACTTTGATCGGAATCTTGTCCCCCCCTTATTAAGGGGGGCTAGGGGGGATCGGATTCTATGCAGCCTCATAAAAAATTG
>NZ_JANMZH010000883.1:0-3551 GCF_031383065.1 Microcoleus sp. OTE_8_concoct_300
TTGTGGCGTTGTTTTATCTTGCTGACTTGATTTCTTTCGTTTCAGCCATCCTCCCAGGCATAGACCTATAGCTGAACCAAAGATTGTGGTCGGCTCAGGTACAGGCTCAGTAGCATCGGCGGTTTCAATTATCAAACTGGGCGGAGCATTATTATTATCTCGCAGGGTAGCCGCACTATTGAGCACATAATCTGCGATACGAAAGCTAAACCCTGCAAAATCATCGCGGCTGTTAACTCGTTCGTTAACAAAGCGTGTCACATCAAAGTCAATACTATCAAGGGGAATTCTAGGGGATGAGTTGGCGTCAATCACCTTACCCCAACTTATGCTTCCTCTGTTATAAGGGTCAAAATCTGATAGGTCAGCTCTTCCGTTTCCTACATAGCCGGAGAGAACCAGAAATAAATCGCCGTTGCCTGCGTGCCTAACATCCCTAATAGGAGTCTTCAAAATAGCACTTCTAATAACTGTATTTGGGGCAAGAGACAAATTGCCAATATCGAATTCGTAGAAAGCTCTTTTGTGGGGACCGGCATATAATTTATACACAGAAGAAACAGAATTGGGGTTAATATCAGGTCTGTTATCAAAAATCCTGGTTCCCCATCCACCGTCGTACCCCTGGACGAAAAAAATTTCGGGGTTTGTCAAGGTAAATGTAGCTGCTTTAGCTTCTTTGTTAGCTCCCAAAGTAAAACCTAAAGCTATACCAACAGAGGCAACTGCAACTTTATGGTAGAGATTGTTCATAAAAACTAAATTTCCTTTTATTACAAACAACTTGACTGAAAAGCTCGCTCAGTAATGAAATTACCTAAATACCAGCTAGCTTACTTAAAAAGCCCTAGTTAGGTATTTAAATTATTAAATCTTAACAATAAAGTTATCTAGATAAATGCTGTAAAGACCAGGTAGCGATCACCCGCCTAATTTTTCCTAAATAGTTTCCAGCTCGGAATGAACGGTTACTCCGGCGCTGTTGGCTCTAGCCGATCGTCTGATCGCCCTTCACTCCTCCCTCCGCTTAGCTTCCGCTCTCTACAGTTGATCGCAGTAGAGCGCGATACTTGTCCAGTGATGCGGTGGACAAGCTACTGGACAAATCTGAAAAGCGCAACTGAGTGCGCTTCTTAGAGAGAATAAAGATTTAGAAAACCCATTTTTCTTTCCCAGAAGCGCAACCGGGTGCGTTTTTAGATACTTAGGAATTGCATCAAAACATTTGGTTCAATGTGCTGACATTCAATTTCTCGCATCCCTGGGCCCGCAAATTTAGCGTGCATCACTGAAGCCCAAACAAACTTTACTCCAGCAGCTTCGGCACATTGTTCGTCTTCAGGGCGATCGCCAATCATCCAGGATTGTGCAATATCCAAATCACTAAATCCTCTCATTGCTAGCTCAATCATTCCAGCCCCTGGCTTCCTGCACGAGTTCATTAAATCCAGAGTTTTCATGAGCAAAGGCTCATTATCTCGGCTAACCTGATAGCAGCTTTCGCCGTCATAGTTAGGGCAGAAGAAAATCTCCGATAGCTCTGGGAATAGTTCAAGTGTGATGCGCTGTTCTTCGATCGCACTTTGCAAGGATTTGTGTCCTGCTGCTACGCCGCCTTGATTAGTAATGCCAATCAGCACAAAGCCTTTATCTTGGTAGTAAGCTAACGCCTCTTGAGTGCCTTTGATGGCTTGCTGATTCTCCGGCTCGTTGATGAAGGTTTGCCCGGATTTTGTCTGGCGTAGTGTGCCGTCTAAATCAAAAAAGATAATTTTGGACATGATGAAACTCCTTAAAGTGCCTCGTAAATGCTGGCTAATAACCGCCCATCTTTTCCGCTTACTTCGTGAGGAATAATTTTGATGAGTTTGTGCTTTGCTAGCCATCTCAAGTAAGTGGCACAAGTATTTTCATGATACTTCATCCTATGAGCAATTTGCTTCATATTCAGATTACCCTCTTCTTTCAGTAAAAGCAGCAATTGGTTGACAGAAACAACTGTTGGATCTAGATAAATTTGCTGGTTTTTCGACAAGCGAACTCCTATTAATCCATCTGCTAAAGCTGCCTCTAAAACATTCTTGTTTACTGTGGCCATTTTTTTGCTCCTGTTTCGCTAAATTTTGACAGCGCGGGGCGCGACTCCCGCTGACGCACTAATTAGGTTTATCCTCTCAAAATATCTGTCCAGCGGGGTTTAAATCTTTTACACTCTTTTATGTAATGCTGGGCTAATTCTTCAGGGGACATTGAATGTTCAGCATCCCAATTTTGTTTTGCTTGAGAAGGAGGATTAATCCCTAAAACTTCTGTAGCTGCCACTGTCAAAATGTCCTCTGCTGATAGAGGAGTTTCGATTGAACCCTCAGCAATTTCTGCTGCTATTTGTTGATGTTTGGTATACATGGCTGTTTCAGTTAAGTTGACAACGCCCTTTTAATGCTCCCGGCGTTACTGAGCAATTGATTAATCTTCTTCAGTCTCCCAAATTACTTCCTCTTCAGTAATCTGGGAAGATTTTTCCTCTTCATCATCTTCTAAATTAGTAAGAGTTTCGGCTTCTTCTTCCACTAATTCAAATCCCTCGTCATCGTCATCATCAAAAATGAATTTAAATCCCGTCATTGTGTAATTCTCCTGAACTGCAAAGAGTAACGAGGCGATTTCAATTTCGGCACCGAGTGCAGCACCCGGCTGTTGAAACTTATTACCTGCCCATGCTCTAACTCGTAATTTTGGCGACCCCACCGAAAACGAGTAGTTGGGCGCTGCCCGAATAGGTTGGGGCTATCATCTACCAAGTTAATCAAAGTCACTGGTGCTTCAAAGCACTGCTTATCTAAGTGTTCACCGATTTCGCCACCAATCTCGTAGCGGTAGAGAAGGATCGAATCGGCTCCTGGCTCAAACCGATCGCGTAATGCTGCTAGTTCTGGATCGGATTCGATTGGATCGCGATCGAACACGTGTGCTTTGTTGAAATAAAACTCTGCTTCCTTCCCCCACCATTTTTTAGTCCTGCAAGTCTGGCGGCCTGTAAAAATCTCAGCCTCTAGCTCTTGTTGGTAGCACCAACTCATCAGGCGATCGCACTCAGTGGGCGAAAGTATTTCGATAATTTTCATTTTGTTTCTTGGAAGTTTGTGTGGTTTTCAAGGTTTTGCCCGATCAGTTCTTCAATTTCTTCTTTTTTTCTGTGTTTCCAGATAGGATTGCAAAGCTTATCCCCTTTGCGCTGCAATAATACCTCGCTAAATGATTCGTCAAAATCTTTGCATTTTGACTGTGGGTAATGTTCGATCCAAAATGTGTTGTAGGGATTGAGTCGGTAATTAATCATTACCAAAGGAACCAAATTCTCTACACAATTTGTGATAGATGTACCGCTTTCTGGGCCACAATCACTGGCAACAACAATTGTTTTACCCTGGTTTTGATAGATTCGGATTCGGCAAAAACTAATCCAATTACCGTATCCGTTAGCCCATCCTTTCCACTGAAAAATTTCGTCAGTAGTTTTCATGGTTGAATTTATGGCGGTAGCGAACCGC
>NZ_JANMZH010000474.1:0-7641 GCF_031383065.1 Microcoleus sp. OTE_8_concoct_300
CAATCCCAAATGCGTTCAGCAATGGGATAGAGAGCTGCGTAGTTCAGCCAATGCGGGTTAATCCGCTTAAAGCAAAAGTGAAGGGGGAGGGACTTGACGCCTCCCATGTCTATAAATGACTATACTTTTGCCAGCTATGGCAATCTACTGTTTTTAAAGTTGCGTTAAGTTTTTATAAGAGCGAGGTACTTTACCCAATGTGCAGCCCAAGCTCCTAATCTAAAAAGTAAAGTCACCTGCTTGCCAACCACCGAATACTATCCGAGGAGAGAGGAGAAATGCTTGAATCTTACCGCCGTACCGTTGCCGAACGGGCCGCTTTGGGAATTCCACCGCTGCCGCTAGACGCCCAGCAAACGTCGGAACTGTGTGAACTGCTGAAAAATCCGCCGGCTGGAGAAGAAGAAACCTTAATAGAATTATTGCGCGATCGCGTCCCGCCCGGAGTAGACAGCGCCGCCTACGTCAAAGCTGGTTTTTTAACCGGCATTGCTAAAGGCGAAATCCACAGCCCCCTAATTGCTCCCAAATGGGCAGTTTACCTGCTGGGGACAATGATGGGCGGTTACAACGTCCAATCTTTAATCGAATTGCTCAATCCCACTGCCGAAATCGCCATTCCCGCCACCGCAGCCCGGGCCTTGAGCAAAACGCTGTTAGTATTCGACGCCTTCCACGACATTCTGACTTTATCCGATACCAATCCCTACGCCAAGCAGGTCATCGATTCTTGGGCGGATGCCGAGTGGTTCACCACCCGCCCCCAACTGCCGGAAGTGATTACCGTTACAGTCTTCAAAGTTCCCGGAGAAACCAATACTGACGACTTGTCGCCAGCACCTCATGCTACCACGCGGCCCGATATTCCCCTGCACGCTTTGGCGATGCTCGAAAGTAAGATGCCTGGAACCTTGCAAACGATCGCAGATTTGAAGCTAAAAGGTCATCCCGTAGCCTATGTTGGTGATGTTGTCGGCACCGGTTCCTCGCGAAAATCGGCGATTAATTCCGTACTCTGGCACATTGGCAATGATATTCCGTTTGTGCCGAACAAGCGCAGTGGCGGTTATATTTTAGGAAGTGCGATCGCCCCGATTTTCTTCAATACCGCTGAAGATTCCGGCGCTTTGCCGATCGAATGCGACGTCTCCAAAATGGAAACAGGAATGGTAATTACCATTCATCCCTACAAAGGCGAAATTACCAACGAAGCCGGAGAAATCATCTCCACCTTCACCCTCAAACCCGACACAATTCTAGACGAAGTTCGCGCAGGCGGCCGAATTCCGCTATTAATTGGACGCACTTTAACCGACAAAACCCGCGAAGCTTTAGGACTAGAACCAAGCACTATTTTTACCCGCCCGACTATTCCCACCGATACCGGCAAAGGCTTCACCTTAGCACAAAAAATGGTAGGGAAAGCTTGCGGTTTGTCCGGCGTCCGTCCCGGTACATCTTGTGAACCAGCCATGACAACAGTCGGCTCCCAAGATACCACCGGGCCGATGACTCGGGACGAATTGAAAGAACTTGCTTGTTTGGGATTTAGCGCCGATTTGGTAATTCAAAGTTTCTGCCATACCGCCGCTTATCCGAAACCAGTAGATGTCAAAACTCACCATGAATTACCCGATTTCATGTCACAGCGCGGGGGCATAGCTTTGCGTCCCGGAGACGGCATTATTCACTCCTGGCTGAATCGAATGTTATTGCCAGATACAGTAGGAACCGGCGGCGATTCTCACACTCGTTTTCCTTTGGGAATTTCCTTTCCAGCGGGTTCGGGATTAGTGGCCTTTGCTGCCGCCTTGGGCGTCATGCCTTTGGATATGCCGGAATCAGTTTTAGTGCGGTTCAAAGGCGAATTGCAGCCCGGAGTAACCCTGCGGGATGTTGTGAATGCAATTCCCTATGTGGCGATTCAAAAAGGCTTGCTGACAGTCTCGAAACAGAATAAGAAGAACATCTTTTCTGGGAGGATTATGGAGATTGAAGGTTTGCCAGATTTGAAGGTCGAGCAGGCTTTTGAATTGACCGATGCGACGGCCGAGCGTTCTTGCGCCGGATGCACGATTAAATTGAGCGTGGAGACTGTTTCCGAGTACATTCGTTCCAATGTCGCGCTGCTGAAAAACATGGCGGCGCGGGGCTATCAAGATGCGCGGACTATCATGCGCCGGGTGGCGAAGATGGAGGAATGGCTGGCTAATCCGGTGCTGATGGAGGCGGATGCTGATGCGGAGTACGTTGAAATCATCGAAATCGATCTGAACGAGATTAAAGAGCCAATTGTGGCTGCTCCCAACGACCCGGATAATGTTAAATTGTTGAGTGAGGTTGCGGGCGATCGGGTTGACGAAGTATTTGTCGGTTCCTGCATGACAAATATCGGTCACTACCGTGCCACTGCCAAGGTATTGGAAGGTGCAGGGGAAGTTAAAACTCGCCTGTGGATTTGTCCGCCAACTCGCATGGACGAACAGCAACTCAAAGAAGAAGGTTACTACAGCATTTTTGGAGCCGCTGGAGCGCGTACAGAAATGCCCGGATGCAGTCTTTGTATGGGCAATCAAGCGCGCGTTAAAGATGCGACAACCGTATTTTCAACCTCTACTCGCAACTTTAACAACCGCATGGGCAAAGACGCGCAAGTTTACCTCGGTTCTGCAGAATTAGCCGCAGTTTGTTCGCTGTTAGGTCGAATTCCCACAGTCCAAGAATACAACGACATTGTGTCAAAAAGAATCGATCCTTTTGCTAGTGATTTGTATCGCTATTTGAACTTCGATCAAATTGCGGGTTTTGAGAATGAAGGACGAGTAATAGCCTTAGAAGATATGCCTCGCATAGAGGATATTTTAGGAATTCCCGATGGTGTATTGAGCAAGTAATTTCATCGAAACTCAGCGAACTGCTTATTTTGAACCGCAGATGAACGCAGGTGTACGCAGATGAAATTTATCTGCGTTCATCTGTGTTAATCCGCTGACATCTGCGGTTACAACAAATCCCAGAATCTCCATGAATCATCCCCCGTTTTTTGTTTAAAATATAAGTAGAGGCGAGTTCGATTCCAGGATATCGACCTGCCAATTCCTATAAATCCGATTGAGGAGAAAAAAAGTATGTCTGAACGAGATTTAATCACTGAAAACCCAGAGACACCAAATTCAGCGCCAGCAATTCGCATTGGTAATGAAATGGTAGAGTTTCTCAGTGTAATTCAGCAAACTCCGAGAGAATATTGGCCTAATTTGCTTAAAATGATGAGGTTATTTCTGGAAACTGTGACAGTTAAGCCAGGATTGTCGGAACCCGCCGAGACACCTGAAAATGTAGATTTTACTAAACTGTCGGAGGAGGAAAGTATCAATCTCAGAATGATTCAAGTACAGAGCAGACTATGGGAAGCGGGGCGAAGGGAAGGAAATGAGGATAACCAAAAACCAGAAATTATCGATTCTTTACAGCAGCACGAAGCTCTGAGCAAGCTGTTACAGTCTTGGGTAGATGATGGAGATGAACAGGAACAAACAGAAACCGCTGAAGTTCTCCGCAAAGCACTAGAAGAAAACCCGGTGCATATATAGTCCATGAGCAGAATAGTTTTGTTAGATTCTGGGCCTTTAGGAATTGTTACAAATCCCAAAGCCGCCTCTCCTTTATCTCAAAAGGGTAAAGTCTGGCTGCAATCTTTGCCGCTAAAAGGTTACATTGTCATGCTTCCTGAAATTGCTGACTATGAGGTGAGGCGCGAATTAATTCGTGTAGGTAAAACGGCAGGTATTAGACGACTCGATCAACTTAAATCGCAAATCCCCTACCGTCCTTTGACTACCGAGGTAATGCTTCTAGCGGCTCAGTTGTGGGCGGATGCACGAAAGAGAGGAAAGCCAACGGCAGACTCCCATGCACTTGACGGGGATGTGATTCTGGCGGCTCAAGCAATATTGGAAGTAAATGCAGGCAATGAAGTGGTGATTGCGACAACAAATGTGGGTCATTTGTCTCAGTTTGTGGATGCTCGCGAATGGCGATTAATCTCATGAAGCTGGATTCTGGGATAAAAACTCAGGAATGAACTCGTTAGCGAAGGTTGCAGAAGCCGATCGCACTTACGCACGGAGGATCCTATCCCTGCTATACTTTTAACTACAGCTATTTGGGCAGACACCGTTAGCGAGATAAACAGGATGGGGGAAACAGTGGACACAATCGAAAAAACTGACGATCGCACGCAAACCCGCTACTGGGGCCAAGTTACAGTCATAGACTCGGGCGATCGTTACAAGATCAATCGCATTGAAGTCAAACCGGGGCACCACATCAGCACCCAAATGCACTATCACCGCAGCGAGCACTGGGTTGTAGTCTCCGGTACCGCTAAAGTTATCTGCAACGACTACGAGACAATTCTCATGCAGAAACAGTCAACCTACGTTCCCATGAATACTGCTCACCGCGTGGAAAACCCAGGCGTTATTCCCTTGGTGATGATTGAAATCCAAAATGGCGAATACCTGGGCGAGGATGATATTATCCGTTTCCCGCAGGATGCTCACGAGGAAGATTGATCCGACATCATAAATATGAAGCAATCGCAGAAACCAGCGAAAAGCTTCGCACAGCGAACAAAGACCCACGCAGCGACCGGAAACGAGATAAATCCTACAATTAAAAGTGTAGGGGCAATTACAGAATTGCCCCTACATTATTATATTAAGTTGGTTAAGCACCCGAATTTGATATAGCAATTGGCGATCGTCCTACGGCAAAGAAGCGTTTTTCAAATCTACATTTGCCATATTGGCATTCTTTAAATTAGCACCGGTCAAGTCCGAACCGTTCAAATTTGCACCGTTCAAATTTGCATTGGTCAAATTTGCATCCCGCAAGTTGACTCCCTGTACGTCTATTCCCGACAAACTGCCGCCTCTGAGGCTGACATTAGCTAAATTCGCTACAGACTGGCGAGCATTTCTCAGGTTCGCACCCGCCAAATCGGCACTTTCTAAATTAGCCCCGATTAAATTAGCGCTGGTGAGGTTGGTATTTTTCAAACTGGCAATCACTAAACCCGCCAGACTCAGATTAGCCCGGCTCAAATCAGCACCCTCCAAATTTGCCCCGTGCATTTTAGCCGCAATTAAACTCGCACCTTGCAATTTAGCTTGTTTCAGATTTGCTTCGTTCAGCTTTGCTTCGTTCAAATTTGCACCGTTCAAATTTGCACCCCTCAGATTCGCACCGCTCAAATCTGCACCGCTCAGATTCATACCAGCTAGTTGCGCTCCTGTCAAGTCACATTTGCTACATTTTTTAGTTTCTAAGAGTTGCTTGACGTGTGAGACGTTTTCTGCTTTTACTCCCGAGGCAAAACCGATCGCAATCAGCAGCCCTGTTGTTGTTAAAATCCCAAGTTTCATATACCCACCCTCAGCAAGATCTCTCTTTAAATAATATCCCACACTTTTTGAGAGGGTAGGGTGAGCAGTCTCTTTAATAAACTGTGACAATCATCACCCTATTGTGCACAAAATGTGCAATAATTATACGTTTCAATTCCTGAAAATTCTAGTAAAGAATTATTGCTTTTTCAGGAACCAAAAGGGAAAGGATTGCGTCGGTTCGAGACGGACGCCCGTGATGCTGTTTTGAGCAAAGGTATAGTCCTTATCCTGCCAAAGAGGGATGAAAGGTACATCTTGACCCAGTATGTCTTGAATTTCGGAAAATATGGCTTTGCGGGTTTGAGGGTTTGCTTCTTTGCGTTGCTTGTCGATCAGTTGATTTACCCGATCGCTATAATAAAACGAACCCTGACCTTGACTAGCACCCTTTTCGCAGCCCCCGGCGGCCGAACCGGTGGTACAATCCAAAAACGGCTGAATATAATTGTCGGCGTCGAAAAAGTCGGCATACCAATCAACTAAAACGGCAGGATAAATCCCCTTCTCTATATTTTGAAACAAAGTCGGAGATTCAACGCTGTTAATTTCTACCTGCATTATCCCGTCCATTTTGAGTTTAGCTTGCGCCTCGATCGTACTCGCCACTAAAGCTCGTTTTGTGGAAGCTGAAGGATACCAAATTTGCAGAACAAAAGGATTTGCGGCCGAGTATCCCGCTTTCGTTAAAAGTTCCTTAGCCTTTGCAGTGTTGGCATCGCCGTACAGTTCTTTAAAAATCGGTTTTTGAACGTCGAATGTTGTGGGAATCAGACTGTAAAGCGGTTGTGCTTGTCCCCGCAGTACGCGATCGTTAATCAGGGGGCGATCCATCGCTGCTGCGATCGCCTGTCTCACTTCTAACTTGTCGAGAGGTTGAGACTTGATATTCAGCGTCATGTAACTAACCGTACTGCTTTCCCCCGAGATTTCCTGCCATTTCCCTTGTTTTGCTCCCTCGTCCAAGCTGCGAACTTGGTCAGCATCCAGAGACAAATAAGCCACATCGACTCCACCAGTCCGAAAACTATTGAACAAATTTGACGAACTAGAAAGCAGCAAAAGGTCAATTCCTTGATTAACTGGTTTTTCTCCCCAATACTTGTCAAACACGTCAAACTTGAGAGAATCGCTGCCGTACTTCGCCAACTTGTAGCGTCCAGTTCCCACAAACGTATCGGGTTTAAATTTACCCTCCCCAATCTCGTAGGCTTTTGGAGAAACTGCACAAGTACCGGCGAATGTCAACAGGGAAGGAAAAGCAGCAAAAGGCTTTTTGAGTTGAAAAGTTAATTCGTATTCGCCCGTCGCTTTCACAGATTCTACTGCATCGCTTAACAAGAAAGCCGGACGGCCGCCATTTTTGATAAACCGCTGCAAGGAAAACTCCATTGCTGCGGCGTTAAACGGTGTGTCGTCGTGAAAAATAACGCCTTGACGCAAAGGGATTGTATATGTCAATCCGTCTTGGCTAACTTTTGGAAGTGCTGTCGCTAAGTGGGGAATTAACTCAGTAGTTCCCGACTTGTAAGTGTAGAGAGTATCGCCCAAATTTTGCAGCAGTTGCCCTGATATAATTTCGTAAGCGTCCGCAGGGTCGATCGTCCGCAATTTTAAGGTTGTGCCGATAGTAACGCGCTTATTAGCATTTTCGCCGCTCGCATTCACCGATCGATTAGCCCTCTGTCCGCAGCTTGCAGTTAACAAGCAGCACAGACAGAACAGAGCTATAGCTTTAATCACTGAAGGTTTTATAGATATTCTAGGCTGCTGCTTGTTGATTCTCATCGTCTTTTTTTCACACTCCAAATTACTCATAATATTATCACAACACTCCGGAGAGTTTCAGGGTGTACTCATGGGTGGGCTAGAAACTTGGTTTTTCGCACACATCCTAGGTTTATTAACGAGCTATCTAGTCAGAAACCGGATTGATTTCTGAGGTCGCCAGTACGATCGTCTCCCCTTGCGTTTTGAGTTCCTAACCTAAAACTCTTGGTTTTCCCCTATTCTGCCTCGGCAAAGGTTGCCCTGATATCGATCCCCTTGAAACCGCCATTCTACGGTTGCTAATCAAAAACTGTCCGAAGAGTTGACTAAGGAATGAGAATTAAATAACTTCCACAAGTTTGTGGGATGGGCGTGCCCCCCCGCCAAAAAAGACGGGCGGGAGGCCCAGCCCACAAAAAAA
>NZ_JANMZH010000905.1:0-1084 GCF_031383065.1 Microcoleus sp. OTE_8_concoct_300
GTCGATGGCCGCAGCTCCTTGAAACCGTTATTATACGCTTGGCAATCAAAAACAGTCCCAAGTATTGTTAGGTAGACCTTAATAAAAAAAACAATGAGTCAAAAACTACTGCCCAGATTAGGAAGTGCGATCGCTAGCACAGTTTTAAGTTTGTTTTCAGGCGTGTCATTGGTAGGAGTAGACAAAGCACAAGCCGCTGTACTCTCCTACAATTTCCAAGCCGATGGTGGTGAAGCTAGCGGCGTTTTTAAGGTGGATAACTCTTCGCTTAGAGGAATAGACTTTGAAGGAATTGCAGTATCCGAGGGAAGATTAAACACTTATCTAACTGCCTCTAGTGAGGGTTATCCACTCAAAGGCAAAGATTACTACGATTTGGCAGGGGCTATAGCTCTATTTTATCAAGGGGATTTTCTCGGACTGCAAGCAAGCGGTGGGGACAACGCGAGTACAGAATTTAACATTCCTGCCGACGAGTTCGGAGGGCCTTATTACTACAAGTATCAGGCCTCGGCATCTTGGTCGATGGATAACAACGGGCCGGTCTCTCTTTTTTTTGGGTATAAGGAGGTAATACTTACTTTCAACGGTGACTCGATTGTAGACAGAAGTACTCCACCAGCCTATGCCGCTGTTTCTTACACTCTAGTGGATACCCAAGCCGAACCAGTTCCCGAACCTCTCACCGCAGGGGCGGCAGCTTTAGCATTGGCTGGTTTAAGCTGGTTAAAACACAAGAAAAAAATGGCAGCTTGAGGTGCCCGGGCACCTCAACAATTAAGCACTCAGCAGTCACTTTTGAGAAAATATTATCGGGGCCTAATTTGGCGCTTGATGCCCAGAAAGACCCCGGGCTCTGTCAAATGGCGACTACCAAAAACGCATAGGACAAAACTCCCAGGCGGGTGTGAGTCCTCCGCATCGCTACAACACAAATCAGTCAGAATATTTTTCCGGGATGCTCAAACATTTGTCTTGTTTAGCGGCAAAAGCAATAGTTGCCAAGTAAAAAATGATACAAAATTCAGCCGTAAGAACACCCATAGTAGTAGGGGTGTTGACATTTGGCAATGTTTGAATTCCC
>NZ_JANMZH010000912.1:0-6854 GCF_031383065.1 Microcoleus sp. OTE_8_concoct_300
AATGTTGTAATTGATGGGAGCGAGATCCTTTTTTCTTTTAACTGGAAAACCGATGAATAGAAAAGGGAGCTCGTCCTTTCCTGACAAAAAGTAAGTAGGTCGTTCCAATTAAACGTCAAATGTTCTTCTGTTAGATACCCCACTTCTTAAAGAAGTCGGGTATCTGAGTATTCTATTTTTTTAGGTGGGCTTATTTAGCTTTAAATGCTTAAAAATCTCCATGCAGCTAACAACTCGCCATTAGCAACTAACAACATAAGCTTTTTTTATCTTGACGGCGCACAATTTATTAACTATAATTACCAGGTCAAAAATAACAAAAATCTTACGGCTAACAGTTTTTCTCAAATAACCGTTAAACTATTCTAACGTTGGCGCGTACTCAACGTCGCAGACACAACCTATATCTGTTAAGGATTCGTCCTGATTCACAGGAGCAAGATTTTAAAATATGCATCTCAGCGAACTGACTCACCCAAACCAATTACACGGCCTCTCGATTCATCAACTCGAACAAATTGCCCGACAAATTCGAGAAAAGCATTTAGAAACTGTAGCCGCTAGCGGCGGCCACCTCGGACCCGGATTGGGTGTAGTCGAACTGACCTTAGCACTCTACCAAACACTCGACCTCGATCGCGACAAAGTTACCTGGGATGTCGGCCACCAAGCTTATCCTCACAAATTGATAACCGGCCGCTACAACCAATTCCACACCCTGCGCCAAAAAGACGGCGTTGCAGGCTATCTCAAGCGCTGCGAGAGCAAATTTGACCATTTTGGTGCCGGTCACGCTTCCACGAGCATCTCAGCAGCTTTAGGGATGGCGATGGCGCGCGACCTCAAAGGCGAAAATTTCAAAGTGGCGGCGATCATTGGCGACGGCGCATTGACTGGTGGCATGGCACTCGAAGCGATCAACCACGCGGGCCATATGCCGAAAACCAATGTCTTAGTTGTACTCAACGACAACGAGATGTCAATCTCGCCCAACGTCGGCGCCATTACCCGCTATTTGAACAAAATGCGACTGTCGCCGCCGGTGCAGTTTCTCAAAGATAACTTAGAGGAACAATTCAAGCACATTCCCTTTGTCGGCGAAACTTTTACCCCAGAAATGGAACGCCTCAAAGAAGGCATGAAACGCTTGGCCGTGCCGAAAGTTGGAGCCGTAATTGAAGAATTGGGCTTTACTTATATGGGCCCGGTAGACGGACACAATTTGGAAGAATTAATTACCACTTTCAAACAAGCTCATACCATTCAAGGTCCGGTGTTGGTTCACGTGGTGACTGTGAAGGGCAAAGGATATGCGATCGCCGAAAAAGACCAAGTAGGATATCATGCCCAAAATCCCTTTAACTTAGCCACCGGCAAAGGCATTCCCTCCACCAAACCCAAGCCTCCTGCTTACTCGAAAGTCTTTGCCCACGCCCTGGTAAAGCTAGCAGAAGATAATCCGAAAATTGTGGGCATTACCGCTGCTATGGCAACCGGAACAGGTTTGGATAAACTTCAGGAAAAACTGCCGAAACAGTACATTGATGTAGGAATTGCCGAACAGCACGCCGTGACTTTATCCGCTGGTTTAGCCTGCGAAGGAATGCGCCCGGTTGTGGCAATTTACTCGACATTTGTGCAGCGGGGATACGACCAAATAATTCACGATGTTTGCATCCAAAATTTGCCAGTTTTCTTCTGTTTGGACCGAGCCGGAATTGTCGGCGCTGATGGCCCAACTCACCAAGGAATGTACGACATTGCCTTCTTGCGGTGCCTGCCAAATATGGTAGTTATGGCACCAAAAGATGAGGCAGAATTGCAGCGGATGGTAGTCACAGGAATCAACCACACCAGCGGCCCGATCACCATGCGTTACCCGCGCGGCAACGGTTACGGCGTGCCTCTGATGGAAGAAGGTTGGGAAGAGTTGCCGATCGGCAAAGCCGAAATTCTCCGCAACGGCGACGATTTGCTCATATTGGGTTATGGTTCAATGGTTTATCCGGCGATGCAAACCGCCGAGATTCTGAGCGAACACGGCATTGAAGCAACTGTGATCAATGCGCGTTTTGTCAAGCCTTTGGACACCGAATTAATCTTGCCTTTAGCACAGCGAATCGGCAAAGTTGTCACAATGGAAGAAGGCTGTTTGATGGGAGGCTTTGGTTCAGCAGTAGCCGAAGCTTTGTTGGACAATAATGTTGTTGTTCCAGTGATGCGGTTGGGTGTACCCGATACATTGGTAGATCATGCAAGCCCCGAACAATCATTTGCCAGTTTGGGATTAAATCCGTCGCAAATGTGCGATCGCATTTTGGCAACATTCAGCCGCAAACAGTCGCCCGTCAGCGTGTAAATATCTAGAATCGGGAGCTAATATCGCCTCCGGTCGATGTAAGGTTTGTAGTGAGGACTAAAGCCCTCACTACAAACTGTTTTGAGTGCGGGCGAAGCGAAGCGCGTGATTGAAATAAAGAAAATATTTTGTTATACTGTCAAGACCGTACTAATTTTTGGTGAGAGGTTTCCCACTGAAAAAACACCGTCAGCCATACATTCTTATTTTGACAGATGGTGGTCAATTTGACTGCCTCTTAAACTACAAAACCCTGACATCGGGAGTTTAAACATTATCCAGCCGGATTATTGGGTGCAAGCGATCGAAAAAACCTCACGCAGATGTCGGAAAACTCTCTCCGGGCGAGGTTTACAATCAATTACCACACGATTTTTGACGGCGACTTATGATGAAATTTCCTGGATACCAAATTCTGGCACAAATCTACGAAAGCGCTAATTCCGCAGTCTATCGAGCTAGCCGAGAACAGGACGATCGAGCAGTTATCCTCAAGGTACTCAAAGAAGACTATCCTACACCTGCGGAACTCACTCGATACAAACAGGAATATGAAATCACTTGCAGCTTAGATCTAGAGGGGATAGTTAAGACTTATGGATTAGAACCATATCAAAGAACATTAGTCATCATCCTTGAGGATTTTGGTGCATTCTCATTCAGACAACTGCTCGACAGTCATATTGAGTCAAATTCAAACTTTTCTCTCCATGAATTTCTCAAAATAGCCATCAAAATCACTGAAATTTTAGATCAAATTCACAGCAGCAATATTATCCACAAAGATATCAACCCCTCCAATATCGTCTTCAATCCAGAAACGGGAATACTCAAAATCATCGACTTCGGCATTTCCACTCAGTTAAGCCGCGAAAATCCTACCCTAAAAAATCCCAATGTTTTAGAAGGGACTTTAGCTTATATGTCGCCGGAGCAAACGGGACGGATGAACCGTTCCCTAGATTACCGCACGGATTTTTACTCGCTGGGCGTCACCTTCTACGAACTACTTACCGGCAAGCTACCATTTGAGTCTGCTGATGCGCTCTCATTGGTGCATTGTCATCTTGCTAAAGAGCCGGTATCCCCTCGTGAGATTAATTCAGAAATTCCCAAAGCGGTTTCAGATATTGTGATGAAACTGATGGCAAAAACGGCAGAGGAGCGGTATCAAAGTGCTTGGGGACTCAAAACAGATTTGGAGAATTGTCTATCTCAGTTACAGAAAACAGGAAATATATCTGGCTTCTGGCTCGCATCCAATGATATTTCTGATAAGTTTCAAATTCCCCAAAAACTTTACGGACGCGAAGCAGAAATTGAAACTTTACTAACAGCATTTGAGCGAGTAGCAGCAGGGGGCGGACGATCGCCCCAACCCCCCGTTCTTCGGGGGACTTCGGAAAATTTGCCCGGAGAAGAGAATACCGCAGCATCCTCTGCCTCCCCCCTTGGGGACGGGGGGAGGAGATCCCAGGGGTACGAGAGGGGAATCGAAATGATGTTGGTAGCGGGTTATTGCGGTATCGGAAAATCATCCCTAGTTGCCGAAATTCATAAACCAAATACTCGACTGCGCGGCTATTTCACTGAAGGGAAATTTGACCAATTTCAGCGGAATATTCCCTACTCAGCTATTGTCAGCGCCTTTAAGGGATTAGTGCGACAACTTTTATCCGAAAACTCTTCACAGCTTGCCCAATGGCGAGAAAAACTTCTAGCAGCATTGGGTGCTAACGGACAAGTCATTATTGACGTAATTCCCGAAGTAGAACTGATTGTCGGCAAGCAGCCGCCCGTGCCTGATTTAGGTCCAACCGAGTCGCAAAATCGCTTTAATCTCGTCTTTGGTCAGTTCATCCGAGCATTTTGTACAAAAGAGCATCCTTTGGTTATTTTTCTGGACGATTTGCAGTGGGCAGACTCTGCTACGCTCAAGTTAATCGAACGGATGATGGGGGATAATGAGACGCAATATCTCTTCCTAATTGGGGCGTATCGGGATAACGAAGTCAACCCGCTTCATCCGTTAATGATGATGCTTGATGGGCTGCGTAACCGGGGAGCAACTATCAACTTTATTACCTTAGCACCGTTAGAATTAGAACATATCAATCAGCTAATTGCTGATACATTGCATAGCGGCAATAAGTCGGTAAAACCTTTAGCAGAACTGGTTGAGCGGAAAACAATTGGGAATCCATTCTTTGCCAATCAATTTCTGAAAACCCTGCACGCCGAAAACTTAATAACTTTTGATTTTCAGAGTCACGCCTTCGTGTGGGATATTTCAAACATTGAGGCACAGGACATTACTGATAATGTAGTGGACTTGATGATTGGCAACTTGAAGAAACTGCCAGAATCCACACAGCAAGTTTTACGCTTGGCAGCTTGTGTCGGTGCTTCTTTTGATTTAACCACTATCTCTATTGTTTGTGAAAAATCCAAAGAGGCAGTTTTCCCCGATCTGGTGACGGCAATTCAATCTGGATTGATTTTGCCCACCTCTGAGTTAGATACTCAACTGTTAATTCAGGATTACAAGTTTCTGCACGATCGAGTTCAACAAGCAGCGTATGCCCTGATTGATGAAGCACAAAAAACAGCAATTCACTTAAAAGTTGGTCGGCTACTGTTGCATAATACTACAGAGCCGGAAGCCTTATCAGAGAAGATATTTGAAATCGTCGATCATCTAAATCTTGGTGTTGAGCTTGTCACCCATCAAGAAGAGCGCTCAGAAATAGCAAAACTGAATCTGATGGCGGGTCAGAAAGCGAAAGCAGCAACGGCTTATGGAGCAGCAGTTGGGTATTTGAATGCGGGACTTAAACTCCTGTATGTAGATAGTTGGCAGAGTTCCTATGACCTAACCTTAGCGCTGTACGAAGCAGCAGCAGAGGCGGCATATCTTAACGGCGACTTTGAGCAGATGGAGCAATTGGCAGAGGTCGTGTTAAACCATGCCAAAACAGTGGTGGAAAAAGTGAAAGTTTATGTTGTAAAAATTCAAGCCTCTGTGTCACAAGGAAACCTCAAACAAGCAATTAAAATTGGGTTCGTGGTGCTGAATCAGTTAGGGTTGATAGTACCAGAATATCCGAGCCAGTCGGATATTCAAAAAGGATTCGAGGAAACCACTTCACTCTTGACTGGACGGGAAGTCGAAGACTTAATTAACCTGCCGGAAATGACCTCTCCCGAACAGCTAGCAGTCATGAATATCCTATCGAGTATAACGGCTGCTGCGTATGTCGCTGCTCCTGAATGTTACTTGCTGATGGCACTATCAGAGGTTAATTTATCTATCAAATATGGCAATTCAACCTGGTCAGCCTTTGGTTATTGTGCTTATGCAATAATTCTTTGTGGAGTAACCCAAGACATTGAGTCCGGTTACAAATTTGGCAAATTGAGTTTAAGTTTGGCAGAACGGTTAAATGCCAAGACAGTCAAGTCTAAGGTATACAACAATTTTGGAGCCTTCGTAATGCATTGGAAAGATCATTTCAGGGAAACCCTACCAATGCTCATTGAGGGCTATCAAAGTGGCCTAGAAACCGGAGACTTTGAATTTGCTGCCTATTGTGCATTTGTCAAGGGCTCTCATTCATATTTTATCGGTCACGAACTTACTGAGCTAGAACAAAAAATATCGACCTATAGTAAAGCCATTAGTCAAATAAGGCGGAAAAAAACCTTTAATTTGAGCGCAACATTTTTGCAGGCAGTTCGTAACTTACTGGGTCAAGAAGAGAACCCAACCCTATTAAGTGGTGATGCTTACAATGAAGAGCTAGCAATCCCTCTTGCGATTGAAACAAATGACAGAACTGAGTTGCACTACTTATATCTAAATAAAATTATCCTCTGTTATTTATTTGGTGATTATCGTCAAGCTGCACAAAATGCTGTTTTGGCAGAACAGTATTTAGACGGTGTGACAGCAATGCTAGCTGTACCTTTATTCCATTTCTATGATTCTCTAGCACATTTAGGTGTATTGGCTGAGGCTTCAATCTCTGAAAAAGAGGCTTTGCTCAACCGTATTAACACCAACCAGGAAAAAATGCAAAACTGGGCACATCATGCTCCAAGGAATTATCTGCATAAATTTTATCTAGTAGAGGCAGAGAAAGCGCGAGTTTTGGGGCAAGTTATTGAAGCAGAGGAGTGTTATGAGCGAGCCATTAAAGGAGCCAGAGACAATGAATACATTCAAGAGGAAGCCTTAGCTTATGAATTAGCAGCAAAGTTTTATCTAGAGCGTGGCAGGACAAAGATTGCCCAAACTTATATGAAAGAGGCACACTACGCCTACACACGTTGGGGAGCCAAAGCTAAGGTCGAGGACTGTCGGGGCGACAAGTCGCTTATAACGCTGATAGAATAAGCCTCATAGCTCTTATTCCTTGTTGGTAATTAGGTAGTTTATGTGGAGACAAAGACATTAATTCAACAACAACCTGCCAATTACTAAACATCGAATCGA
>NZ_JANMZH010000940.1:0-19679 GCF_031383065.1 Microcoleus sp. OTE_8_concoct_300
TTATTTCAACTTACTTAGTTTAGGTAAATTTGACAAACTTCTGTAATGCTAAAACTGCATAATTTCAGCCCAAAAGCGTTTCGCTTCCAAGTTTTAACAACAGATAAAAAAATCCGACCCACATCTGCGGAATGTGGGCTACAACACGCTGTTTGCAATACCGATCGATCAGACTATCAATAAGCTGGTATCTTTTTTTAGGGGAGAGGTAAGTAAGCTTTTGGCAATCTGGATGCCCACTTACAGATAGACTCTGGCTTGAGAGGGCAAGTTTCCGGAGCGATCGGGTTTTCGTTTAGATAGAGTTCAGTCAGGTTAGTCAAGGATTCTAGCGGTTTGATGTCACTGATTTGATTGTCTTCGAGATAGAGTTCAGTCAGGTTAGTCAAGGATTCTAGCGGTTTGATGTCACTGATTTGATTGTAGTCGAGATAGAGTTCAGTCAGGTTAGTCAAGGATTCTAGCGGTTTGATGTCACTGATTTGATTGTAGTCGAGGGAGAGAATAGTCAGGTTAGTCAAGGATTCTAGCGGTTTGATATCGCTGATTTGATTCTTGTCGAGGGTCAACACAGTCAGGTTAGTCAAGGATTCTAGCGGTTTGATGTCGTTGATTTCATTGTTTTGGAGGTAGAGCGTAGTCAGGTTAGTCAAGGATTCTAGCGGTTTGATGTCGTTGATTTCATTGTCGTAGAGTTCGAGCTTAGTCAGGTTAGTCAAGGATTCTAGCGGTTTGATGTCGCTGATGTCATTGGTGGAGAGGAAGAGTACAGCCAATTTAGTCAAGGATTCTAGCGGTTTGATGTCGCTGATTCCATGGAAGTTGAGATTGAGTTCCGTGAGACTCGAAAGTTTCTGATTAGCCGCCTCGCATTCAGTAGTCCCTGCTGTGTTCAACAGTACCTCAACAGTAAGTTTAGCTTCAGGACTCAAATCAGCTTTTTCACGACACCAATCAGTAAATGTTCGTTCACTGTTTCCCGGTTGCGTTTCGGCGGCTTTCGCTCCAAGTCCATTTCCACATAATGTTAGACCGATCGCACTACAAGCAACTACTATCCACTTTGCTAAATTCATATATTTGTATGCCACTATAAATGTTATAATATCCTACCTCTAATTTGATATAGCCTTTTTCAATAAAGTGAGGTACACACCCCTCGCAACTGATGCCCTATGCCCACGGAGGCCTATGCCCACGGAGGCCTATGCCCGCGAGAGCACCTCATGTTACTGAAAAAGGCTATAAACTGTATTTTAAATAACTCTTACAAATCAAAAGGAAGCTGAAATATAGATAATTTTTCAGCTTCCTTTTTTAATTGATTTTGATTACTTTAACGCAAGCCCAGCCAGGTGAAAAAATCCTGGCGGGTAAAGAATTCTAGCAGCAAAAGTGCCACGAATCCCACCATCGCAAATCGTCCGTTGATTTGTTCGGCGTAGGCACTCCAGCCAAAGGCTGGTTCTACTTGCTTTGGAGTATTTGGGGTTGTCGGTTTTGGGGATGGAGGAGTTTTAGCAGTCATTGAAAAGTTTTAAGTTTCGTGTTTTGAGTGATGACTTTTGGGAAGCTTTGCGATCGCACAACTTGTAATTTACCAGGAAAATGACAGCCGATCGCTAATCTGCTGAGTTTTCTAAATTTTGAACCGATTCGATCAGATTTCGCACAGTTTCGGTACCTTCTGAAGGCTCAAAAAACAGCGGGAACTTGCCGCGAGCGATCATTCTCAAACCCAAGGGGCCCAGACTCAGCAAACCTTTAACGTCGCGGAAGTAGTTTCCTACTACTTCGATGCCAAATTTGCGCTCGTCTATCCAGCCGCCTTCTTTGACCAGATCGATTAAAACTTTGCGGTGGCGGATCGATCGGCTCGCTTGGTCATCTTTGCGATCGAGAATCTCTTGTTTAATCTTACCAATTTGATCCATCGGCGCAACTTCCATCGGACAAACCGAGTTGCAGTAGTAACAGCGGGTGCATCCCCAGACGCCAGAGGTGCCTTCGTTGTATTTTTCGAGCCGATTTTCGGTTTCGCTGTCGCGTCCGTCGGCGATCGTGCGGTAAGCTTTGGCGAGGGCGTGGGGACCGACAAATTCCGGGTTGACTTCGCGGGCGTTGCACTCAGAATAGCACGCACCGCAGAGGATGCAGTTGCCGGTTTGGTCGAGTTTCGATCGCTCTTGTGGAGTTTGCAGAAATTCGCGTTCTGGAATTGCTCGCGAGGCTGTGCTGACATAGGGCTCCACTGCTTCCAAGTTGTCCCAAAAACTCGTCATGTCAACAACCAAATCTTTAATTACCGGCATATTTCCCATTGGGGCTACCGTGATTTCTGGGATGAAATCGGCAGGCTTTTCTGCTGAGCTGGAATCAGCTATTTTTTCCAGTCTTGCGAGTTCGCTGGCCACATTTTCTTTGCAAGCTAATGCCGAGCGACCGTTAATTCGCATAGAACAACTGCCGCAAATTGTATTGCGGCAATTTTTGCGAAAAGCTAAAGTGCCGTCCTGTTCCCACTTGATGCTGTTGAGGCAGTCGAGGATGGTATTGCTCTCTTCCACCTCTAGGGTGTAAGTATGAACCCGGGGAGCCTCGTTTTGATTTTGGCGGACTACGTTAAAGCGGACTTTCATATTTTGAGTGAGGAATTTACTTTCTATTTTAAGCTGAATTTTCGGGTTCTTTTAAAAGCTATTTTTTTTACAACTACCTAAAGTAAGAGATTTAACCGATTTTTATTATTTCTTAATACAAGCTAATAAGTCCAAAGTCATAAATTCTAAATTGTAACTTTTTTTAGCGGATTATTTGACCTATTAATTGGATATAAAAGTAATTGAGCGCTGCAGTTCGCGAGTCGGAGGTGCCTTATGTCCAGCTTGTTTGTATTAACATTCATGTTTTCAACGCCGGCTTTTTGTCTGGGTCTGCTAAATCCTCAATGGGTGGGACTGAGAACTCGCAAGCGAGCGACTGCCTTGTACGGCGGGTTGATGGCAGTTTCGTTCCTTTTGGTTGGGGTTACAGCAGGTAAGCCGCCACAAGCAGTTTCCTCGGGGCTGCTGGCCTCAACTGAATTGGCAGAATTTAGGGTCAGCGCACCTTTGTGCTGAACCTAGGGTGCTGAGTTCCCACCTCACTTTTCTGGCAGCGTTACAAAGAATTTTACCAGGACTTGAACCTGGAGGGCGAGAAACCAAGTTTTTTTAATTCACATTCCGCACCCCTACTGTTTGTCGTTAACTCTCTAATTTTGAGCCCTCTCAGTGCTGCAATCCCATCAATGCTATTATCAAATCTCAAGGTCTGCGCAGATTCTGGAGAAATTAGTGATTTTAAATTGTGGTTGGCTATTTGTTCGATGTGCATGACTATACAGTTATCTCACCTCGAACAAGCCAACAACCTTAAATAATCATTATCATATAGCTCCCGAATAAATGAATTTTATTTAAATATTATTATTAAATTCTTACCTTTTGAGGTCACTAGGAATTTATCTCATCAAAAGATGTGGTATTCTTAGATTCACACTCTCCTTTTTGACATTTAATTGTATAAGATTGCTCAATTTTTTTGACCGGGTTCCCAGTTGGGACTTGGCGGCGACATCTGAGCTTTGAAATAACCGAAGGCTATTGCTCCTACCATAGTAAAAGCTAACCTTGCGATCGCCTGTGGACTGAATTTCTCGGGAGTGAATTTCATTTTGTTTTCTCCCTAGTTGTTTACCTACGGTAGTTCCGGCATTAGTCCGATGCTAATCCCGCCTCGGATCGAGCTTTATACTGGGTTCACGGCGACTAATTAGTTTTTGAATCGAAAACTAATTAGTCGCCGTGAAAGTAAATCAACTTGCTAGGGAGATAAGAGCCTTTTGTGTGAGTAAAACTCGCGTGATTTCTTAAGCGTAAGATTAACAAATATATTCGATTTTGTCAAGGTTAGTGGGGAGAATATCGCTCGCGGGATGCCCACTCCAACGATCTGTTAATGATGAAGGCTTTTTTCGGTGAGTGTACCAATTGAAGAACGCAAATCGATCGGCTAAAATCATGTAATTGTTGAGCTTTCGGTACTGGTGCAGCTATGACTTACAGCTTGAGAATTGTCGATTTGCCAACGAGTGAACGGCCGCGGGAGCGACTGATGGCGGGTGGCCCGAAAAGTTTGGCGACAGCGGAATTGATTGCAATTCTGCTGGGTACGGGTCAGGGACAAGGCAAACTTTCCGCCGTCGGACTCGGACAGTATATTTTAAATCAGTTGAGTTTGCATTCGCGCGATCCTCTGGCTGTGCTGCGGAGTATTAGCGTTCAGGAGTTGACGCAGATTCACGGGATTGGCCCTGCTAAGGCGACTTCGATTTTGGCTGCGGTGGAGTTGGGGAAGCGGGTGTTTCAGTCGCGGCCGCCGGAAATGGCTGTGGTGGACTCTCCGCAAGCGGCGGCGGATGCCCTGAGTCAGGATTTGATGTGGCAGTCTCAGGAACGTTTTGCTGTGGTGCTGCTGGATGTGAAAAATCGGCTGCTGGGTACTCAGATAATTACCATCGGCACAGCAACGGAAACTTTGGCTCACCCACGGGATATTTTTCGGGAGGTGATCCGCCAGGGGGCGACGCGGGCGATTATCTCGCACAATCACCCCTCGGGGATTGTGGATCCAAGCCCGGAGGATATTGCTTTGACGCGACAGTTGCTGGCGGGAGCGCAGTTTTTATCGATTCCGCTGCTCGATCACTTGATTTTGGGGAATGGCGATTTTCGCAGCTTGCGGCAGACAACGACGCTTTGGGACGAGTATCCCCAGGGCGATTGAACTCTTATACTTAACTAATTTCATTGCTATCATTAGTTATTTGTATCTTTGGGCTCTGTGACGGCTGAATCAGCCGTCACAGCAAGCAAATTTTCAGGCTGGAGTCCGGGGCGAGAGCGTGTTTTGGCTGAATGTCGCTGCTGATACTTCGTTTCGAGCGCAACTCGGTTAATCTAGTATAGGTAAGCTGAAGAGGTCGCTAATCCGATTTTTTTTGAGCATACTAAACGTATACTGAACCAGCACCTAAATACCCACTTATTAAGAAATTATTAAATGGGATGTAAAATACACGGTGTGGTGATAGGAGGAGAACTGTGTTTCTGAGACTTGCAGAACAACACCGTAAATTCGTTCAAGATTTGGTAATGAACCTCCAAGCTTTAGCGATCGTGCTAGAGCATCGGGGTTATCTGGCATCCTGCTACACTTGCGGGGGTCAGATGAACAGTGCCTCATTTATGGTCAGTTTGACGGACAACCATCTGATTCGATTTTTAGTGTCAGATTACGGTATCACTTGGACTGAGATGCGGGACGACCGCGAACTCATGAAACTAGAAGGTGCAGAAGCTATTAATCAGTTACAAGAACTGGCAAATCTCGTAAAGTATCAAATCCAACCTTCGGAAGCTACTTTAGCGACGGCGCAGTGAGTTTAGCGATTGCACGGTTCCGAGGAAGGCGACGCAAGAAAGTCACTTCTTGTCTGCTACAACCGAATCCCCAGCGAGTTAGTTGAGAGGGTTAACGCGTTGCACAGCGATGGCTGCTCAACAGACAAGGGTGCTTTCAGGGTGCCTTCAGACAGTTGAGCGCTCAGTCGATCGAAGTGGGCCGGGGCAGACGGCATACTTTATGCAAGAAGTCTCAAACTTGGAACCTCTAGTTTTTTTTTCAGCAGTTGATTCTCCCTTGAGAGCGATTAGCAAAATGTAGAAGTGCGACTGCTCGTCGGCTGCGATGTTAATTTCTCACTTTGGCATTCAAAAATCAAGGAATTGAAATTAACTTTGAGCAGGCAGGTAAAATTTAACATCCAGAGTGAGGATGAGGCTGTGAAGATTGGGCGAAAGGTAGCCCCTGGGCTGTAACGTGCTGCGGGCGAATTGCGTTTATTTTTGCTCTTCGATTTAGCTGATAAAGCTAAGAATTAACTTCAAGCAGCATCACTGCTGTAAAAATCTCACAGCCGGCTAAAGCCGGCTAAGTTTTTCGTAGATCTAGGCTTCGGGGCAATGTTTGGCCCTCAGGTTAAACGGCTCTTTGAAGTGCGCGATCGCGGTTGCTACACTAATATTTTATAATATTTTAATGATTAGTCCGAAAATATTTATCGCCAAGTTTGGCGTCAGTATCAAATGGTAAATTTAAGCGAACTTCTAGAACCCATCGCCAGTCAATTTCGCAGTCTAGGAATTCCCGAACCAATTACCCATTGGGGACACCCTGTAATGATGGGGATCGTGGTGGTGGCGATGGGCAGTTTTGTCGGGTATACGGGATGGCAGGGACGTTTAGCCGCTGATAAAGATGTCGCACTCAAAAGTCGCTCGGATCACCGCAAGCTTGCACCGTGGATGTTTCTGTTTCTAGCTTTGGGCTATACAGGTGGCTTGCTGTCGCTGGTGATGCAGCACCAGCCAGTCATGGAAAGTCCGCATTTTTGGACGGGTTCGGCAGTGCTGGTTTTGCTGGCTATTGGCAGCTTGATTTCGCTGACGGGTTTTGGAGGCAATAAGCTAGCACTGCGCGCGGTTCACGCTTATTTAGGCACGACGGCTCTTGCACTTATGGTGCTACACGCGGCTTTCGGTTTAAAATTGGGCCTGTCTATTTAGAAGAGGAAGAGGAAGGGAAAGAATGTAAGGAAAGAAATTTTGCTATAACTTACGCACGGGTAGCCAGAAACCGGGTTTTTTACCCAAATTCACGGCGTTTAGCTTTTTACTCGGGTTGACAAACCCGGTTTATTGGGTAAGGAGTGCATAAGTCCGGCATCGATTTTCCTGAAATATTCCCCCTCTGAATTACTAATTAATGAATCAAGCAACGGGTGTCATTTTCTGTCTAGCTTACATTTTGGGATTGATTTCTACAGGGGTTCCTTGGGGTAGATACGGGATACTTGCTTTGGGAATAGCGGTGGCGATCGCCCTGCCGAAATTGTTGCGAAAGTTTACTAAAAATTCTGTCAAAGTTACTAAGAAAAGACGCAGCCGAAAAAAAGAAAATGCTCTTGAAGAACCCTTAGATGCCAGGGAAGAATTGAGTTTGTTGGAAAGGCTGCCGAGAGCGAAATGGGTGTGGGCAGTGGCGGGTTTGGTGGCATTTTTAGCTAGCGTTTATTTTGCAGTTCGATCGCCCCAACCGGCAATTAATGACATCAGCAAACTGATTCCGGCTGGCGGCAACACTCAAGAAGTGGCGGTGACAGTTCGCGGTAGAGTGGTCAGTACGCCCCGATTGACTCGATCGGGTCGATCGCAATTTTGGCTAGAAACAGATTTGGTTAGCGAAATCAACGGCGGTGAGGGAGGAGTAGTTGTAAACCGCCCAGTATCCGGCAAACTCTACGTTACAGTGCCGCTGCTGCAAGCAACAAGTTTGTACGCCGACAATACGATCGCAGTTGTGGGCTCCTTGTACCAACCGCAGCCACCGTCGAATCCGGGGGCTTTTGATTTTCAAGCATATTTAGCCAGAGAAGGAGCATTTGCAGGGCTCAAAGGGCGTCAAATTGACTGGAGGAGAGAAAATGCGATCGCGGATGTAAATCGAGTTAACAACCAAGCGGATGTTTTCTGGGAGCCCAGCGGGATGCGGCCATCGACAATTCAAGCGATGCGGCAGCGGATCGTGCGATCGCAACTATCGCAGTTGAATGTTCCCGAAGGGCCCTTGATCAGTGCGATCGCCCTCGGCAAACAAGCAGTCGATTTACCTTACAACATCCGCGACTCTTTTGTGCAGGCTGGATTAGCCCACGCGATCGCCGCTTCCGGCACTCAAGTTTCGATGGTTTTGGCTTTAGTTCTAGCTTTAACCAGGCATTTTTCCAAACAATTGCAATTTAGCTTTGGGGTCGGTGCTTTATTTTTGCTCGTGGGGTTAACTGGCTTTGAAGCTTCAGTATGCCGCGCCGCTTTGATGGGATTTGGAACACTATTTGCTTTGGTGCTGAACCGCCAAGTTAAGCCGCTGGGATTGCTGTTAATCGCTGCTACTATTTTACTGCTAGTTAACCCTTTGTGGATTTGGGATTTAGGTTTTCAACTGAGTTTTTTGGCGACTTTGGGGTTAATAGTGACAACGCCCCCGCTGATGGCAAAGTTGGACTGGATGCCGCCCGCGATCGCTTCAATTGTTGTAGTTCCAATCGCCGCTTCTGTTTGGGTGCTGCCGCTGCTACTTTACGTTTTTAGTGTGGTATCACCTTACAGCATTTTAGTCAATATTATTGTGGCTCCTTTGCTGTGGATTTTGAGTATTGGGGGGATGATTAGCGCTTTAGCTGGATTGATTTTTCCGCCTGCTGGCAGTGTTTTAGCGCAACTGCTGGATTATCCGGCAAAAGGGTTAATTGCGATCGCCGAATATTTCTCGCAATTACCCGGTAATTCGGTAGCTGTC
Source organism: Microcoleus sp. OTE_8_concoct_300 (assembly GCF_031383065.1). NCBI lineage: Bacteria > Bacillati > Cyanobacteriota > Cyanophyceae > Oscillatoriales > Microcoleaceae > Microcoleus > Microcoleus sp. OTE_8_concoct_300. Next base: position 8,461 of record NZ_JANMZH010000940.1, read on the forward strand.
GGTCAAGTATCGGTGTTTCAGCTAATCGCACTTTACAGTTTAATTTGCTGGGTTTGGATCGGGGGAAGAAGTTCGGCAACCAGCACTGTACGGGATTTAACGGAGGTCAGGAACAAGCAACAAGCAACAAGCAACAAGCAACAAGTCCGAGGAAAAAAACCAGAAAAGGGGAGAGGGAAGAAGGGGAAAAGCAGAGTTATTACGCTGCCTGTTTTTTCTTCGGCTTGGATTTTACCCCTGGCGGTTGTGGCGGGATTGGGTATCATAGTTTTGCCAGCTTGGCACGTTCAAGCATCTTTATTTCAAGTTACTTTGTTGGCGACATCTGGTGAGCCTGTTTTCGTAATTCAAGAGCGGGGAAAAGTGGCGCTAATTAATAGCGGTGATGAAAATACCGTAAGGTTTACAGTGTTGCCTTTTTTGCAGCAGCAAGGAATTAATTCGGTGAATTTTGCGATCGCCACTCACGGTCATTTAGGTTTGAGCGGCGGTTGGGGAAAATTACTAGAACGCTTGCCAATTAAAACATTTTATGATAACAACGCTCCGAAACAAATTCACCGTGGCAGCAATCAGGAATTTATAACGGCTGTGCAATCTCGCCTTGGCGTTTACTTTCCTTTAGAAACTAACAGTACAGTCGATCTGGGTTCGACGCGGTTGCAGTTGGTGAATGCGGAGATTCCGGTGGTAGAATTGCTCGTGGGCGATCGAACTTGGTTGCTCGTCGGTGAAATGACACCGGAAGCGCAAACAAAATTGGCAGCAACGGGAACATTGAAGCCGGCTCAAGTGCTGTGGTGGTCGGGAAAAACCCTGACGGCTGAGTTATTAAGCGCAGTGGGGCCCAAAGTGGCGATCGCATCTGCTAACGAAATCGACCCAGAAACCGCCGCCCAACTGCGCCAAAGCAAAACCCAAATATTCTGGACAGGGCGCGACGGAGCCCTCCAGTGGACGCCAGCAGCGGGATTTAAGACCACTCTGGAATCAGAAGAAAATCAAACTTCTTTTCTGTAAAGATTTACAATGTGGCGCACTGTGCGGTAAAATACATTTAGCTCACATCTCAAATCAATTGGAGAGGTGGCAGAGCGGTTGAATGCGGTAGACTCGAAATCTACTTTAGGGGTGACTCTAACGTGGGTTCAAATCCCACCCTCTCCGTACATCCAAGCATCAAGTGGCAAGCGCGCACCTCATCAACGTAGGGTGCGCGCACCTTATCATATTATCAATTGCCCTATCAAAAATTAGTTAGGGCTTGCTGAAAAAGTCTACAGAGTCAATAAGCTAGCGCCACACAGCTTAAAAAATATTAAGTTTGTCGCTTATTTCTCAAATTTACCTTGCAGCAGCAGAAGGCTCACACCATAATCTTTGATTTGGTGTCAGATGAATGCGAGGCAAGTTGAGGAGGATTCCGTGACCAATGCTGAAAGCGAGGGAAGGGAATCACGACGAAACAAACAAATCTCTCACGTAACTTAACAGTAACTTTATACACACTCTGGAAAAGTGTGTTACCATGAATGTATAAACACGGTAGAGGTCGTAACCAGTGTATCACGCAGTCAAAGTCAGAATCTATCCTAGTCCAGAGCAAGAACAATATTTAGCTCAAACGTTCGGTAATTGTCGTTGGTTATACAACTTCATGCTGAATAAAACCACGACTACCTACAAAGAAACTGGAAAAGGTCTTTCTAAAGCTGCAATGGATCGATTGCTTCCTGATTTGAAACGTGAATTTGAATGGTTGGGAATTGCCTATTCTCAATCTCTTCAACGTGTCACGTTCAATCTTTCGACTGCTTTCCAAAACTTTTTTGAAGGTCATGCCAAATACCCAACTTTCAAGAAGAAGTTCGGTAAGCAGTCGGTAGGATATCCTCAAAACGTCACGCTACTAACTGAGGAAAAAGCAATCAAATTCCCCGGCACATTGGGAACTGTTAAAACCGTATTTCATCGTGTTCTTCCCACGGGTAAGCAAGGTTGTGTCACTGTCTCTAAAACCACTGAAGGTAAGTATTTTGCATCGATTATGTTCGAATTTGAACCAGAAAAAATCGTTGCGGAAAACCCTGCTATCGGTGTGGATTTAGGGCTGAAAGACTTCGCAATTACCAGTGAAGGCGAGAAACACAACCAAACTAAACCTGTACAACGCAAGCTGAAAAAGCTTGAACGAAACAAAAAACGCAAGCAACGTAAACTTGCACGTAAAAAAGGTACGAGCAATCGCAACAAAGCGAAAAATCTCGTTGCGAAAGTGTGTGCAAAGATCGCGAAAATCCGCGAAGACTTCCTACACAAGCTATCCCGCAAAATAGCCTACGAAAACCAAGTAATTGTGGTGGAAGATCTTGCAGTCAAGAACATGGTCAAAAATCCAAACCTAGCCAGAGCAATTTCTGATCGAGGTTGGGGAATGTTTTTGACGATGCTCAAATACAAAGCAGAAAGATACGGTCATGATTATGTCGAAATTAACCGTTTCTTTCCTTCGTCTCAGCTTTGTGCTGAAACCTTGCTACCCATTCCAGAACTTCAGAAAGGTTTTGATAGCTTGAAGGTTCGGTTTGTAGACTGTCCAAATTGCGGAAAAAAACACGATCGCGATATTAATGCAGCGATCAACATCAAAAATGAAGGTTTGCGGATGTTGGCGTTAGGAACTAGCGCTACTGCCATCGGAGGGGATGTAAGACCAAAACGCTCTGGACGTAAAAAATCCACGGTTGTTGAGGCAATCTCCCGTGAGGATGGAAGCCTACACCATACCCTAAGCGGTTTGATGTAGGTAGTTCACCCAGCAACTTCCCACGAAAGTGCAAGGGTTTTGAGCCTCGCTTATGCTATAACTTGCACTTGCGGGCGTCAAAAAAAGATTAAAACCTTTATCTGGCTTGCCTTCTGCTTTTATTCAGCAAGCCCTCGTTAATTCAAATAGAGTTTTCAGCTAGGAAATTCAACTTTATAATCATGAAATTCTACTCCACAATCTCACTAGCATGATAGCTGTTTTCCTTTCGGGAAGGTAGAGGCTTAGAATCTCAAGGGAACTCTTAACTCAAAACCGGGCACAAAAAAAGGGAAGAGTGTCTATAAAGCAGGCGGTTGCAAACCGCTGTCTCAATCACGAAAAAGGTGCGGGCCCAAGATGGGGGAATTAGTTTAGATTCTTTCTTTCCCTAGTCCGTAGTCGTTAGTTCCTAGCAAGAGAACCCCTAGCCTCTTGCTGGTTCCCCGTTCCTCGTTCCCTCTTTTTTCTAATAACCTATCTCGTAGTTGCCAGGCAGCGCTAATTGCGATAATTGCGCTGAAGCCCTACTACCAACTGCTCACACCGGAATACAAATCATATCATGTCCGGTCGAGCGACCGGGATATTATGGTTAATCGATCGGACATGATATCACAAACTCCGAACCCTGCCCGAGGGAGGAATTCACTGTTAATGTACCTCCATGTTTTTCCACAACAATTTGGTAGGCTATCGACAATCCTAATCCGGTTCCTTGACCCACAGGCTTGGTTGTGAATAAGTGGTTAAAGATGTTTTCCTTGACGGAGTTCGACATCCCCACTCCATTATCCTTAATCCGAATTAAAACCTGATTTTGGGATTCGCTCAGAACAGTTTGAACCGTGATTTGATTCGGTCGAGCTTTAATTTCACTAAAACAGCGCCCCTTATTTGACTCCTCCAGAGCGTCAATGGCATTAGCCAGTATATTCATAAATACCTGGTTTAACTGTCCGGGAAAGCATTTGACTAGGGGCAATTTACCATAGTCTTTCACAACTTCAATGGCAGGGCGGAACTCGCTGGCTTTTAAACGGTGCTTGAGAATCAGCAGAGTGCTCTCGATTCCATCATGAATATTGAAAGAAACTGGTCGATCGCTATCGGCCCTGGAAAACGTTCTCAAACTTGTACTGATATTGCGGATGCGATCGACTCCTTCCTGCATCGATCCAATCAATTTTGGCAAATCTTCTCGCAAATACTCCAAGTCCATATCCTCAATTTCTGTTTCAATTTCCCGTCCCGGATTGGGAAATTTTTCTTGATACAAATCAATCAAGTTGAATAAATCCCCCACATATTCTTGAGCAGGTTGTAAGTTGCCGGCGATAAAGCCTACGGGATTGTTAATTTCGTGGGCTACCCCTGCGACTAAATTTCCCAGAGCAGACATCTTCTCATTCTGTACCAGTTGCAGTTGCATCTGCTTGAGATCCCTGAGATAAAGCTCTAGTTTTTGGGCATATTCCTGGGATTGCTGATACAGTCGGGCATTCTGTAAGGAAATTGCAGCTTGGGAGCACAGGATGTTGAGGATGGCGACGCGATCGCTAGTGAATATCCCTGTTGCTAAATTATTTTCCAAATACAAAATCCCCATCATTTTTCCTCGCTCGCTGATCGGAGTGCAAAGCAGGCTCTGAGGTTGGTGTTGGATCATGTAGGGGTCAGATGCAAATCTTGGTTGATTGCTAGCATCATCAAAAATCAGGGTTTCTTTTGTACGTTTGACGTAGTTGATCAGCGTCAGAGGAATTACTTCGCTCTCCTCAACCGGAATTGATTGCAGAAGGCAGTCTTCACGGTTTGTGCAGTGAATGTTTATCCTCCAGTTTCCCTCTTCATTCAAAATTAATGCTCCGCTTTGTGCTCCGGCATTCTTCACCACCACTTGCATGAGGGTAGTCAGCAATTGATCGAGTTTTATTTCGCTAGATAGAGCTTGAGAAGCTTTGATAACTGTCGGCAAATCTACTACCCCCCAACTGCTGGTGCTACCGATAAGTGTTCTATTCGTGTTAGATAGGGATGATTCACTGCAGGAGATGTGACTTGTTTCGGTCGGATTCTGGCGAGTTCGCTCCTGTTGCAGGATCGGAGCAAGTAATTGGGGATAGCGCTGTTCTAGATGGTCAATCTTTGCTTTTGCTCCCCAACGAGCGTAAGCATAGTAAGCATCTATTAAATAGGGTTTGGCTAGTTTTTCTTTACCCCATTCCAAGTAGAATTTAGCAGCGAGTTCGTGAGCTAGAGCTTCCTCGTTGAGGTATTCGTTCTCTTTGGCGAGGGCAATAGCCTTATCGTACATCTCGATCGCTTCTATTTTTTCGCCTAAAACCCGATGCCGTTGGGCCTCCACTAGATAAAATTTATGCAGATGATTCATGGGGGCATGATGCGCCCATTTCTGCATTTTTTCTTGATTAGCTTGTACTCGGTCGAGAAGTTCCTGTTGTTCAGACTGTGGAGTATCGGCATACACTGCCAGCCGCACTAGAGAATCGTAGAAATAGAAGACAGCAATAGTTAGCTGCCCTGAAGCTGCGCTCAAATAACTTTCTATTTCAGCACTACTTTTCAACGCTTCCGGGTAATTTTCAAACAGATAACAAAGCACAATTTTATGTATGTATACGTAATGAATTTCCACGTAATTCTTGGTTTGCTGATATAGTGGCAGCATTGTCTCTTCGTCGTAGACTTCTCCCTTTAAATGGCATGGATTTTCGCTTCTTCCTATCAAGTTTAAAACGGCTTGCCAACAAATTTTCTGATAAGAAAGTGCTGATTGTCGGTTAATTTTACTAATCGCATCTGCATTGGTTGCTATTTCTAGTTCGAGTTGCGTTAGTTGGTTGCCAACAAAATATGAGTAACAACTGTATTGATAGATAGCATAACCAGCAAATTCTAACTCTCCGGTTTCCAGCCCACAAGTATAATCTGACAGCAAAGGTTTTAAAGTATTTCGGATGTGTTCTTTCCAAGGTTGAATACTAGAATGCACCATTGCGGATGTCTTGGCTTGGATTTCTTTGGCATTCAACTTTGACACGAGACGTAAAGCCATTTGACCGAACTGATAGCCCCGCTCAATATCTCCCATGCCACAGAGAAAAAAACCATATAACGTATAAGCATAGGGAGACACAGAAGCATTCCCATGTTGAACGGATAAATTAACCTGTTTGCTCACTATTAAAGGCACTAGGGACGGCAGCGCTATGTAGGCAGAAACAAATATACTTAACAGCATCTTTATAGTTGCCAGTTGATGAGGATCTGTCATCAGAGGGATATCTATTAAGTCCTCAGTTCGCTTGCCGCTCAAAATAGACGCGGTTTCCCCTAATGCCTGCCCAATATCAGCCGGATTCGGTTCGGAAGGAAACTCTACCCCCAACTGCTTTAAAACTGGTAATCCCGTATTCAGGACTTCCTGTAGCTTATTTTGCGCCATATAAGCTTGCATCTGGACTTCATATACCTTCACTTTGTCCAGTAGCGTTTTGGCGCCGTTTTCCACGACTGATGCTAATTTTTCCATCTGGTCAAAGTCACCGTTTAGATATGTCGCCTCTGCTGCTTCTGTATACAGCGCTAATGTTAGTTCGTATTGATTCTCCCAACTATTTGCTGTCAGTAATTCCTTGCCAACATTGAAATATTCAACCGCACTAGAATAGCAGGTAGCAGCTTTTGCTTTCTTTCCAGCAACCAGATTTAAGTGTGCTAATTGCTCCCGTTCTGCCTCCGGGGTAATTAGCTCAACTCCTACATTTAAGTGATTGACAATATCAAACATTCTTTCTTCTCGATCGGCTTCTGGCGTATTCTTTAACAGCAGTTGACCGATTTTTAAGTGAGTAGAGCGCTTTTGGTCTTCAGGAATGAGAGAATAGGCTGCTTGTTGGACGCGATCGTGTAAAAACTTATATTTGGGTAATTGGTCATCGGTAATTGATAATTGGTCAGATTCCTTCCCATTACCGATTACTAATTCGCTATTCCCCTCTGCTTGATAAAACTTATAAACTTCGGTAATGGGTAAAATTAGCCCGTCTTTTAGTGCCTTCCATAAAGCTGTTGCGGTTTCTACTGGGGAATTTTCATCAACAATTGCTAAATTCCCTAAATCGAACTGATTGCCAATACAAGCAGCTAACTTTAAAACTTCCTGTGTCTGGGTTGGCAACTTTCGCAACTGAACTGCCATAAATTCTACTACATCATCTGTTAGTGCTAAGGTTCGCACTCGGGCAATATCGCACTGCCAATACCGCTCTTCAAAATTAAATTCAATTAGCCCATCTTCATGCAAAGATTTGAGGAATTGTGTGCTGAAAAATGGATTGCCTTGGGTTTTCTGATAAACGAGTTCTGTCAAAGGCAGAGCCAACCCTGTAGAACAAGCTAGAGTATCGACAACTAAACAATTTACGTCTGCTTGAGCGAGGGGAGCTAAGGTAATAGTATTCACCTTTGCTTCAGTTTTTTGAATCTCTGCTAAGGTCAGCATCAATGGATGTGCTGGAAAAACTTCGTTATCCCGATAAGCTCCAATTAATAAGAGATAGCAGTTATCAATGTCGCTCATCAGCAGTTGCATCAATTTCAATGAAGCTGAGTCTGCCCATTGCAAATCGTCCAAGAAAATTACTAAAGGATGTTCTTTTTTTGTAAATAGCTGAATAAATTTTTCAAAAAACAAATTAAAGCGATTTTGCGCGGCACTGCCAGAAAGTTCTGGGACTGGCGGTTGCTGTCCGATAATACGTTCAAGTTCGGGAATTACCTCAACAATTACCTGAGCATTCTCGCCCAATGCTGCCAGGATTTGACTCTTCCACTGCTCAACCTTAGCGTCGCTTTCCGAGAGCAATTGTCCCATTAAATCGCGAAAAGCTTGTACAAAAGCTGAGAAGGGTTGGCTGCGCCCAAATTGGTCGAATTTGCCTTTGATGAAGTAGCCTCGCTGTCTGACTATTGGTTTGTGCACTTCGTTGACAACAGCGGTTTTGCCAATGCCGGAGAAACCGGCAACGAGCATCATTTCGGTGCTGCCGGCACTCACGCGCTCGAAGGCCGATAGCAGGGAGAATACTTCGTTTTCTCTACCGTATAATTTTTCTGGGATGATGAAGCGATCGCACAAATCTCGCTGCCCTAAATCAAAGTTAGTCAGCGTCCCTGTCTCTTGCCACTGGCCTAAGCAAGTTTCTAAGTCATACTTGAGTCCTAGGGCGCTTTGATAGCGAGCTTCAGCATTCTTCGCCATCAGTTTGCTGACAATCTTCGACAGCACCAATGGAACGTTCTGGTTGACTATTGAGGCTGGGATAGGTTGTTTGGCGAGGTGGCAGTGTACCAAATCCATTGGGTCATCCGTCTGGAAAGGTAACTTTCCTGTTAGTAATTCGTAAAAGGTGACTCCCAGCGAGTAGAAATCTGTGCGGTAATCAATGCCTCGATTCATTCGCCCAGTTTGTTCGGGAGATATGTAAGGTAAGGTGCCTTCGAGGACGTTGGGATTTTGAATTTCTTGGGTTTCGCGCGGCAGCAGGGAAGCGATGCTAAAGTCAATCAGCTTGACTTGTTTGCTGCTGGGGTTAATTAGAATGTTGGCTGGTTTGAGGTCTTTATGGATGACGTGGTGGCGATAAAGTCCGTCGAGGGAGTTGGCAATTTGAATCGCCATGGGCAGAAACTCGCTAACGGGCAAGCCTTCTAGCGGTTCCTTGCTCTCGGATACTAGACGAGCGAGGTAACTACTTAAGGAAATTCCCCCAAAGTCTTCCATCACCAAAGCATAGTGGTTCTGGTAAGTCTCCAGGCTGTATGCCTTGACACTGCCGGGGATCTCTAAGTTTTTAGCAATGACGTACTGGTTGCGGAAGTGCACCAGTTCGTTGAAGCAGGGAAAGTCATTTCGCAGCAGTTTGATCACGACGGGCTGCCCATTTTCCGAGCGAAGGCCGCGATAAACTAGAGTTCGAGTGCCTGCGTATATTTGCTCGTTAATGTGATATCCGAGAAAAAGATTTGTTATGCTAGCCATACCCAGTTATTCCTACTGCTTCTGTCAAGTCTGAAGCTTTTTAGAGTTACTATCTACTATTGTGACTCTATCTGCGGTGCTATTCATTAATTACATTTTTCTTAACATAATTTGAAGAATAAATTATGATATAGCGATTTAAAAAACCCGACTTAATATTTTATGTAAGAGCTGTTGATACTTCAGTTGAGACTAAGTAGAAAATGACTCCGCGAACCCTGATTGAACGACAGCAGTTCATTGAAGAGGAACTTCCGAGGCCGATCGGGTACTTAAGAGTGTTTTTGAAACGGATGCTAGAAGGCGATCGCCTATAATATCTAATGTCTAGTTTAGCTCATAATTTAATGCCATCAGTACAATTCGCGCGGCTCAGGATTTAAAGCCGCAAGCAGAGGAAATCGAGTTTCTGCGCCCGATTGCTGCTCACTTGGGAGTCGCCCGCAAGCAAGCTTAATTATTTGCCTAGATGCCACAACAACCTGTCCAGCTCTCTGAAGTGAATCAGGTATTAAATGCCAAAGTTCAGAAGCGGACAATGAAACTAACCCAAGTCAATCACCCACTGCAAGCAGAGATTAGGGTTCGCCCACCATCGAAAGCGGGCTCTGGCAATTATTGAGGAAGCGCCCTTCTTGCGAGTCGGCTAAGTTTTTTTGACTGATAAGACTTACGCACCGGAAATCAGAAACCCGGTTTTTTTACGAAAAAACTTGGTTGGTACTCGAAGATGAGGTAAAAAACCCGGTTTCTTTGGTATGTGTGCGTTGAGGACTGACCGATCGTGTAATTTCAGGAGAGGAATTACTGATTGACAAATTAAACTTAATGTATTCCGTCAGGAATTAGTCACTGCTGCCGTAGGCGGAACAGGGCCCCTTGAGGGATCGCTACGCCAACGGACGATCGCCCCGACGCTTTCCGATCGCGGCTTTCATTTCGGTGAGCTAAAAAACCCGGTTTCTGAGCGGCAAGGTGCCTCCAGGAGGGGCATAAATCTCTCAGAAAGCGGGTTTCTGAGCTTTTGCGTACAATGCTGTCTCTTTCTGCGTAACATCCCTCCTGCTTGCTCTCCAAAGGCGTAAACTTGATGCTCGATCGACCTATGATCTGAATTTTTATTATTGGCAAATTGCAATTCTCGATGCAAGCGAACTCAGTAGCCAAGTCGCAAATTGATTGAGCTTTAATCGCCACCGGGCCCCAAGCCCTGACTCCAATATCACACATATTGAAAAAAAGCAACAGCAGGCGGGATAAAATTTTAGCATTTGATCGGATCGGCGAATGGCTGACTCAGTGGCGGAGGCAATTTGCAGCTTGAGAAATTGGGTATTTACGATCGCCCTCCGTGCACCACCGAGAGCCCAACCCTTAGGAATTGCGGAGGTTTGCCGAAAATCGCTCCTCGGAATTGTTTCCCCCCGAAGATTTGCCCGGAAGTCGGTTATTTGAGGAATTTTGCGGCGACACAATTAAACGGTGGCAATTAGGCGATCGAGTTATCAAAGCAAAAGTAACCCGCATTCAGCCGAAATCCGGCCGTTTCCGCCTGTGGTTTGAAGACGGAAAAAGTGCGATCGCCCGCCGAGTAATCGTCGCCGCCGGCAGTAGAAAACCGCATTTAAGCTGTCGCACATTTAAATTGCATATTCTCCGCGGGCGGGACGCCCACGCCACAAGAGTTTTATTGTTTTTTGACATACAATTTAAATCTAGAACAGCTTACCAGCGTGTGTAAATCAAATTCAAACACAGCATCCCGCCGAAAGAATTCGGCACTCCCATCAAGTAGATTTGCGAAATTTACAATTGCACGGAGAACAAATATTAATTGTCGGCGGCGGACTAACCAGGGGACATTTAGCAGTAGGATCAATTGCCAGAGAAGCCAAAGTCCTGTTACTGTTGACTGTTGACTGTTGACTGATAACTAATGACTAATGACTAATGACTAATGACTGATGACTAATGACTAATGACTGATGACTAATGACTAATGACTGTTGACTGTAGAAGGAGGGGTGGAAAAACTCAATGGTTGAGTGTTAACTGTTGACTCTATTTTATTATTGTGATGCAACCGGAAACGATATGAGTAGTCATCAGTTATTTTTTAAGCTGTTGTAGATTTAAATTGCATATTTCTAGCGGCCGGCGTCGGAGCAACGAGCCACTTAGGGTTTGAGTATTTAGGGCTTGCTGAATAAGTAGTTAAGCAAAATTAATTACACAAACAAACATTATGATACAATAAGACTATTGAGTTGTGCGGAGAGATATTGTGTATGTTTTTACTTAGAGATGTTAATCCACTTTCATTTAAATTACTAATCCGAATTTATC
>NZ_JANMZH010000949.1:0-3671 GCF_031383065.1 Microcoleus sp. OTE_8_concoct_300
ACGATCATCTCTACCAGTTTCTCTGTCGCCAACTGTTTTAAGGTTTCACTGTTGAGTTTGGGTGGCAGGTGTTTTTTCATAATTGCTATATTCTACTTTCCCGTATCACAGTTGTCAATACCCACCACCTGAATCCTTACACTGCATACTCAAAATCAGAAAAGTTGGGGATACTTTCAAGTGGGGCGGAGCTTGCAAGACTTCAACAATTATCTCAGTACAGTCAAATTAGTTTTAAAGTTGGGATTGCCGACTGCGTTAATCTTGGTAGGCTTTTCTAGTTGGTGGCTAGCAGGATTGGCAATGAAACCAATTTATGCTTCCTACCGACAAATTCAACAGTTTACAGCGGATGCCGCTCACGAACTACGAACGCCTTTAGCTGCTTCGCAGGCGACAGTAGAATCAGCGCTGTTGATGTCTGAATTGGATGAAAAAGAAGCGCGAGAAATTTTGCGAACTGTAGAGCGCCAAAACCGCAGATTGACTCAGTTAGTGGCTGATTTGTTGTTGTTAGCGCGGATGGATAATCAACCGATACCCGATCGCCCTCAATTGTGTTGTTTAAATGACTTGGTTAGCGATTTAGTCGAGGAATTGGCAGCAATGGCGATCGCCAGAGAGGTAGCGCTAACATCGGAATTGCGGGTGCATCAGCCATTGACTATTATCGGTGATTCTAACCAGCTTTATCGCTTAGTTTTTAATTTAATTGTCAATGCCATTCAATACACTTCACCTGGTGGTAAAGTAACTGTTATTTTAGAGAAAAGTGACCATTTAGTTGTGATTCATGTTCAAGATACAGGGTGTGGGATTGCAGCCGAAGATCAAAGGCAAATTTTTGACCGTTTCTATCGAGTTAACAGTTCACGCGATCGCGTTACTGGCGGCTCGGGATTGGGATTGGCGATAGCGCAACCTATAGCCTTAGCACATGGCGGTAGCCTGACTGTGCAGAGCAAATTGGGTACGGGTAGCATTTTCACACTGCGATTTCGAGAAAGAAATGTGCCGTTGGTGAATAATGCCATGAATCATTGAGGAATCGGCACATCTCAGAACTTGAGGTAGTGTACAACAATCTGATCGAGTGTCGTCGCCTGAAGATAAGCTAGTCGGTGTTGCTCTGTCCAGGCAAATGCTTCATGAATCCTTTTATTTAAGATTTTTCCAATCTTGTTCATTTCTCAACACTGATGCCCAAAAGAATTTGATTCCGCAAGCATCACTAGCGTCTTTATCTTCTTGTCGATCGCCTATCATGATGCAGTCTTTCGGTTCTGCCAGCGGTCGGGCTGCTAACAACAACATTCCGTATCCCGGTTTCCGGCAGGATATCTTTGTGCCATCACCCCGCAACGGCGCACTGAATTCGAGCGGTTCATTGCCACGGCACACCTGGTAGCAGCTTTCTCCTGAATTTGGACAGAAATATATCTCTGAGATTTGCGGAAATAGAGCCAAAGTTATCCGCTATTCTTCGATTGCCGAAGCCATATTCTTATGTCCGGCTGCCACGCCACCTTGATTTGTGACACCAATAATTATGAATCTTTGACTCAGATATTCGATCGCTTCTTGTGTCCCAAGGTAAAACAATCAGAAAGTGAGGAATTTCATAAAGCTCTTGCATATTTTGATTTGGAAATTGTTAATCTGACCGAGACAAGCGGATACGAACATAGAAGAGGAAACGTCTACGCAATCCAGAAAAAGTATGAGAAGTTTCGAGTTCGTTGTGTTTATTCCTCGTACAATCAACTGCGTGCTTGGGGAAAACGACAGTTTTTAGACAAAAAAACGCATCCCTGTTCGGAACCGGGACGCGAGTCAGAAGCAAGCTGAGAAAATTAATCAGAATGAAGGTTGATGCCCTCAGTTTTTAATTTTGCCTCAAATTTCCTTGTCTGGGATTGCTTTGAGCGAGGGGCGATAGATGACTTTAATGGCTTGAACGGGCAAAAATCGAAACAGCTCTTTGGTTTATCAAAGATGCTCCTCTTTATTGCTTGACTGAGCAGTTAATTACAGCATTCGATCAAACCGATGCTGTTTATAAACCTGGCATCCTTAGAGATTGGCAACCATCGTTACCTACTTTTGTTTTAGCAATTCCTAAAGGATTTATCCACACACCGGACGGCGGTGAAGTAGATTATCTAACAGTTTCTTGTAGCGATTGTGAACATCCCGAATGGAATTCCGGCAAATGGCAAAATATCCAAATTAAACCATTTTCGCTAGATCACGATCGATATTTCCAGATTTGCACTGTAGATTTTTTTTAAACGGTTTGGACTTCAGGAACTGCGGTTAAAAGTGACGATACTTTGATTTACGATGAGACTGAGAATATGGGGAGACATATTATCTCAACTGAAGACAAAGCTTTTCTTCAACCGATCAGAAATTTGGTAGTAATCAATGTACTTTTGACTCTTGAATTTTCACCGTCATTATTGACGACGGTTAGTGAATCCGAAATCAAGAGGCAAAATAAAGGATTTCAGCGGATCTATCAAACTTTTTCTAATGTCAGATATCCCCGATGGTTGGGCAAAAAATATCAAACTTTCTCGGTAATATCCGCAGACAAAAAAACTCATTTTTCTCCGTGTACCCACTGGAGACGAGGATATTGGAGGATGTTAGAATCAGGTGAGGGTAAGCGCTAGCGAGATAGTAAACGGCTTTGGATTGAACCTGTTTTAGTCAATTCTCAATAGTCATTGATCAAGGCTCAAAACTAAATTGCAATAGATAAAATACTTTTGAGGATACCATGATCACAGCAGGATATGTCTATAACTGTTTTTCTAAAATTGTATTTGATGGCGATACTCTATCCCTAGATTTCCGAGGGGAAGAAATAAGAGCAAGATTGCGATGGATAGATTCACCTGAATCTCAAAAACCCGGACAAAATAGCACCAATCCTGGAATACTTAAACACTGGGAATGGGCGCAAAAAGCAAAAATTGCCTTGATGAATTATGTAGCAGGAAAATCAATAATCACGGTTCCGATCGAGAAAGATCAGTTCGATCGGTGGGTATGCGATTGTTACCTTGATAAAGTTTCGGTAGCAACCAACATACAAATCCTCCTTTGCAAGAGTGGAATGGCGGTAACTTATCTCCCATTTAATCGATTCTCCTATAACACCAGAGAAATAGCTGTACTCAGAGGTGTCATCACTGAAACGGCTACGGCTAATCGTCAAAAAAGAGGGCTGTGGTCAGAGCCTGATTTGATTCTTCCCTACGAGTTCAAAAAATTAAACCTCTCCTGAAACATCATGAAATTAGTCGAAAAAATCCTTAAATACATGGAAGCCAAGAAATACGAAGTGGCTACCGGAGCGGGAGAAAAAAACATCATTTACATCGAAGGGATGAACAGTGATGGAACGCTTAATGCGGATACCCCCAATCACTTCAATGATTTGCGACTGATTCTTGCCTTTCACGAAGGAGTTCCAAAGATCGAAGGCTCTTGGGAAGCGACGACGGAACCAGGCTATTACTACCCATATTCCGCACCCCCAAGGGGCAGCGTACGCGGATTGAGGAAGTAAAAGTGAATCATCGGAGATAATAATGAGTAAAAACACCCAAAAATTTGTGCAACTATCGCATCATCCAGTTAGGAATCCCTAAAAATTGACG
>NZ_JANMZH010000034.1:0-5499 GCF_031383065.1 Microcoleus sp. OTE_8_concoct_300
TATGTTGCAGCATTCTTAAGAACAGGCAAGATGCCTGTTCCACAAAGAGTCAATTTTTTGTGGGGAGTAGGGGTTGGGCTTCTTCGCCTCAGTATTCTTAGGAACAGGCAAGATGCCTGTTCCACAAAAGACCTCTTGCAAAAGTCCTTTTCATAAATTTATTGGACGGGCAAGATGCCCATACCACAAGAAAAAATAATTCTTGTGGGATGGGCATCTTGCCCGTCCTAGTTATTTTTGCAAGAGGTCTAAAGAGTCAATTTTTTGTAGGGAGTAGTGGTTGGGCTTCTTCGCCTCAGTATTCTTAGGAACAGGCAAGATGCCTGTTCCACAAAGAGTCAATTTTTTGTAGGGAGTAGTGGTTGGGCATCTTCGCCTCAGCATTCTTCAGAACAGGCAAGATGCCTGTTCCACAAAGAGTCAATTTTTTGTGGGGAGTAGTGGTTGGGCCGAAGATGCCGCCCATAAATTACAAATATCGAGTTAACTGGACTCGATAACGTTCCTTCTTAGTAACAGCCACTTCCCCAATTTCCAATCTTCCCTTGCCCGTAACAGCAATTAAATCTCCAGACTTGACATTATAACTAGCTTGAGTAACGTCTTTCCAGTTAACTCGCACGTCGCCACTATCAATTAAATCGGCCATTTTGCTGCGAGACATTGCGAATCCAGCGGAGGCGACAGCATCCAATCTCATGGAGGCTTCAACGGTTGTCATTTCTTTCTTTTTGGGTTCTCTAATTTTTAGTTCGCTCAACTCAATGCGCCGAGTTTTTACAGGAACCGATCGCACTTGTTGCAAACTCATCTCCAAATACTCTACCATCTCCGGCATGACAATGGCTTGCGCGCCGCGTTCTCCCAAAACAATCACATCGCCAGTTTTCTCGCGGACAATTCCCGTACCCAACATCGCCCCTAAAAAGTCGCGGTGAGAAGCTGTATCGAACAAGAAATTGCCAGCGATTTCTACCGCAGCAACGTTAACGCTAGCAGAGTCGATCGGGATATCCGATCGCGCGATCGCAATTCTTTGTCTTTCAGCTTGCGGGTAGCCGCCCCAAGCCACTAATTCCACATCTGTTAAGCGCTTAAATACCGTCAGAGTGTCCGCCAACTCCGGGGGCGACAGAAAATCACTCTGAGTAACTTCCCAAGTTTTTATAGCTTGTTCCGCTTGGTCGATCGCCCGCGCCACACATTCGCGGTTTTCAATGCCTTTTAACAGTTCTTCTCTTTGTAACATCAGTTAATGTTAGATTCTAATTTGAAATTGCCAAACCTTGCTGTAACTAAAAAGTCTACTTTTTTAACAGTCGCACTAATTTAATTATAGTCTAAAATCATCAAATAACGATATTATGATTTTAGTTGCTGGTAAAGCTGATATGATGAGCACGATTATTGTACCAAATGTATGAAGTCTTCGAGTTTAAGCAAGGTTAATATTTCAACGCGGTTGCTGTGTCAGGAAGCAGCCGAACCGTTGAAACAATTGTCCACCCAACTACTTATTCTTCTTCACCCGCAAATACAGCTCTTCCATCGCCTCAATAAACGAACCATCCTTGTGCCAAAACTGTGGAAAATCTCCCTGTTTCTTCACCACGATCGCACTTACCCCACTTTGCACCCCCACCTCAATCGTCTGCGGTAATCGCTTCGCACCATGCCAAAACTCTTTCAGGCTGACCGTTTGCGCCTCACTGGCGATCGCCCGCGTGAAATAGGAATCCACCGCCACAGGGGCCGCTGCATCAGCCGTCAACTCTGCAGAAAGCGCCAAGCCCAAAGGCGTTTTTGCTAATTCGCGGTGCAGCACTTCCTTAGAAAGCCCCCGTAATTCAAACAGTAAAAATGGATCTTTGTCCAATTCGGCGGCCACCAAATAATAAACTCCGGCAATATGTTTGCAGGGATTGCTATAGTCTGGGCAAGAGCAAGTGGTTTTAAAGTCCTCACGGTTGCTGGGTAAAAGGTGCAATCCGAAGGGTGAGAAAGCATTTTCAATGTTGTCAGGCATTTCGTTTATTAGCAGCCGAGAAATGAAGCTGGCTTTGGATGCCATTTGGGCGATCGCCACTTTCCACTTTGCCTGACTAATCGGCTCAAACTCAATTTTAGTTTTGTACAGAGGCTCCTTATAAACCCCAAAATAAGGATTTACTGACCCCCTTACTTCTGCCATCACTAAGCCATCATTAATCTTAAAGCTTTTTACCTTGTCATTCCGTGCATAGGAACGTCCCCGTCCGAGTCGCCCAGAATCTGTAAATCTTTCCAGCCCATCGATAAATTTATTGCCCCACCAAGTCCGAGTAAATTGTGACATATTTTTGATTTTCTCCTAATCTAAAACTGCATTTTTATTGAGCCTAATTAACTTTTTAAATGCCTCATTATCCAACTCAGTCAGCCACGATTCATCAGCACCAATAATTGAACCTGCCAATTTCTTTTTGTCCTCAATCATTTGGTCAATCTTTTCTTCCAAAGTACCAATTGCCACAAACTTATGCACAAACACATTTTTTTCCTGTCCAATCCGAAACGCCCGATCCGTCGCCTGATCTTCCACTGCCGGATTCCACCAGCGATCGAAATGGAACACGTGATTGGCTTTTGTCAGCGTAATTCCCACGCCGCCCGCCTTCAGTGACAGAATAAATACCGAAGGTTCAGACTCTGGATCTTGAAACTCTGAAATCATCCGTTCCCGTTTTTCGCGACTGGTTCCCCCGTGGATGTAGTAAGTGTTGTAATGTAGCGTTTGTTTAATATATTTTTCCAACGCGCTTCCCAGTTCTGTAAACTGCGTAAATACCAATAAACTTTCGCCTTCTGCTTTGACTTCCTCAATCATCTCGATCAGCCGTTCCAGTTTGTGCGATCGCTCTGGTGTAAACTCACTTTCATCCTGCAAAAACTGGCGCGGATGGTTACAAATTTGCTTCAGCTTCAGCAGTGTCGCCAAAATCATCCCCTTGCGCTTCATCCCTTCCGCCTCATCAATTTCTTGTTCTACCTCTTTCACAATCGCTTCATAAAGCGAAGCTTGCTCGCGGGTGAGATTGCAGTAGAGCTTTTGCTCAACTTTGTCGGGGAGATCCTGAATAATCGACTTATCGGTTTTCAGGCGCCGGAGAATAAAGGGTTCCACTAATTTTTTGAGCGCTGCCGATTGCGTGCGACTTCCATTTTTTTGAATCGGGATCTCAAACAACTTCCGAAACTGCGCCTCTTTACCCAGATAGCCCGGATTGAGGAAATTAAAAATTGACCATAAATCCAGCAATCGATTTTCCACGGGTGTTCCAGTCAGCGCCAACCGATGGGTAGCAGGCAACTTTAAGATCGCCTTTGTTTGCGCCGCTTTCGGATTTTTAATATTCTGGGCTTCATCAATTACCACGCGATGCCACGCTATGCTGCTCAACAGCTTCTCATCTTTTCGCGCCAAGGTAAAGGAAGTAATCAACATATCGCAACCTTGGACGGCGGCTTGGAATTCCTTGGCATCTTGCAAGCGCCCAGGGCCGTGGTGTATGAGCGATCGCAATTCTGGAGCAAATTTTTCCATTTCCTTTTGCCAGTTACCAACTACGGATGTGGGCGCAATTAGCAGCGTGGGTAGAACCGAAGGTGCGATCGCTTTTTCCGTCTCTTTTGTAGTAGATAAAACTTCCCGCTCTTGCAATAATCGAGCAATTACCTGCGCCGATTTACCCAAACCCATATCATCGGCAAGACAGCCATTTAATCCCAAACTTTCCAAATAACTCAACCAAGAAACGCCGCGCTTTTGGTAATCCCGTAACTTGCCCTGAAACTTTGCTGGATCTGTAATTAACTCTAACCGACTCTTATCGTTCAGCTTCTCCAACATATCCGATAACGCCCGATCGCGCTCAACCTCCAACTGTTCGCTCGCTTCTCCTTCAGCCGTCAACTTCATAAAGTCAATCAGGCTTAAATCGGGGTTTTCTTCGCGATGTTTTTGCCAAAAATTTAGCATCTCCTGCATCTTGTCTTTGTCCAGTTCCATCCATTGTCCTCGGAACTGTACCAGCGGTGTTTTGCTATTTACTAACGCCTGCCATTCTTGTTCGCTAACCCGTTCACCCCCGATCGCCAATTCATATTGATATTCCACCAAGGAATCCGCCGAAAACAATCCTTTGCCCTTGATGGCAGCGCTCTTGCTGCCCTTCCCTTTGACTTGCAGGCGAATCTTCGCCCGTTGTCGTCCCTTCGGCGTCCACCAAGCGGGGACAATCACTTTGTATCCGGCATCTTCTAATACCCAAGCGGACTCGCTGAGAAAGGTGAAAGCATCATCTAAGCTGAGGGTAATATTAACGGGTTTGTCGGTTTCTAGCCCTTGCCAAAGTTGGGGATAAATGCGGGCAGCGTAGCCGAGATTTGTCAGCAAATGTTGCTCAAAGTTGTCTCCGAATTGTGTTTGCAACTGTTTTTGTTGAGTCGATCGCGATCGCCAATAATCCTGCAACGGCATCCGCAGAGATGGGTCTTTTTTCGCAGCCGCCTGAAACTCTAAAACCCAAGGCTGTTCGGGGTTTTCGGGGGATTGTAGTTGAAAGCAGAGGGAGAATGAGTCAGCAGATTGATTGCGCGTAATGCGATCGCGCCAGGTTTGCCATTGCCGATATTGCTCAAGGCTTACTCGCGCGATTTTTCGTGTTTGGTTGAGGCAGATTTGGAGTAAAGAATCCGCAATCTTATTTTCAAACGATGCTGGGATGGGGGTTTGAGTGACAATTTCCGCGATCGCACACTCGGAAAAATGCCGCAGCAACCGTTCACGATCGTAGAACTTTGGTGTATCTTCTAGCTGGATCTTCCGAAAACCGGACACACAAACTAAAGGCATCCATTCAACATAGCGTTGTAAATCAGTTTCGTACTGTGTTGAAACAATTTCCCATCCCGGATAAATCTCAAAGCTGGGTTCAATTTTGGCAGGTGTTTTTGGAGTTTTTGCAGTTGTTTTGGTTTTTGTCTCGCCCGCTTTCTTACGCCCGCGCGTGGCTTTCTCAGCGGGTTCGGATCTTTCGATGGGTGCGATCGCGATCGGAGCAGTTTCTCGATAGCGCAACGCCGGAATATAATGATCTTTCAGAACAATTTGCTTAAAAATTTGGGTGTAGTGATACCAAAATAGCAAGTCTGAACCAAACTGAACTTCTGCTAAATCGTAGAGGGCAAAAAAATGCAGATCGTTCAATACTTTAGTCAAAGTGTGGGTGGCGATGGACACACAATCAACTTCCCAATACTCCAACTCAAATGTTTCGGGTAACTCTGTCTCTAAATATCGCGCTAGTTCTAAAGAGGGCAACGGCTGGTTGTCGGCAGTGGGCAGTAAAAAATACCGAGGGGCGATCGCGTATTCTAGCCCCATCGCACTTGTATTGCTGACTGGTGGCAGTTGAATCCCGGCTTCTTTCGTTAGAAACTCTCTTAACTGTGCCGTCT
>NZ_JANMZH010000040.1:0-3424 GCF_031383065.1 Microcoleus sp. OTE_8_concoct_300
GTAAGGATTCAGGTCTGAAAAATGGGAATGAGTTCAGGCCGAGCCAAGTCACAAGAATGGGCAGAAATAGCCTCACGGAAAAAAGTCATTACTGAACGAGCTGGAAAACGACAAGTTTGAATCACACTCAATAGATCAGCCGTTTCCTCAAATCTCTGCATCGAACGAGAGCCACCAGAAACTTTCCGCTTAGTTACAGCTAACCGTAGAGAACGTTCGGCTTTATTATTATCCGGAGGAACCGAGGGGTCAAAGAGAAAATACCACCATTGTTCTGCCTTATCCCGTAAGGATTTGAGCAACAAACCTGCGGCATAACCCACAAGGTTCAACCAAGTAGCCAAAGCCTGATTCAATCGTATTTTGAAATCAGTTGCCCACGAGTCGTAGGTGGGTCGAGCCTTGGTCTTGCGCCAAGACTCATGGGCAATAAAAGCTTCATCAATTAATGACAGAAATATTTGAGCGACTGCTGCATTATTGTTGCCAGGAAGTTCCAGCACTTTCTTGAAATGCCGCCGTAAATGGGCCAGACACTTCTGTTGAGCTATGACGAAAGCAACCATTATAAACACTGAAATCATCTGAGCTTAAGACTCCAGCAAATTCTTTGCCCAGCATGGTTTCTAGTTCCACGCGCCCCCTGGTATCTGCGGCATGAAATAAACAGAATCCTTCTCCACTAGCCGTCCACAGCCATTCTTTAACTCCCATGACACACCAAGGGGTTTCATCTACATGAACGTTTGATTGCTCTTGGGCCCATTCCCACAGTGCTTTAATCGCTGGCTTGATTGCTGCAGCTACTCGTTGATTGGTTTTTTGGAGTGTTCCTACGGACACTTCTATCCTGCCGAGTTCCCACAACAATTCAGTCTGCTTGGCGTAGGAAAGATGCCCATAATTCCCCAGCCAGACTAATAGTGCTTGGAGATTAACGCTCAAGTCTTGTCCTGGAACTATTCAAGCGGGGTGGTTCTCCTTTGACTACTGCACCACATTCGAGGCATTTACACGATTGTGTCTGATATTCAACGACTTCGATTGGTTTTGCTACTAGAGTTGCTACTTGCTGTCTGTGGATGTTAATTACTTGACTTAATTCTTTACTGCCACAATTGAGACAGATGTCGGGTGAGCTAATTTCGGTTCTGTCTACTCGTCCAAACCCTTTGCGGGTTTTCCCTTGATGACCTGGTTGTCCACCTGGTTTCTTTTTTGGGTCTGCTTCTGGTTGGACTGTTGGTTTCTCTGATTTCTGGATGAGATCCGTTGATGGGGGAATTGAAGAAGTTTTACTGGTTGTTCGACCTTTTCCCGTAGCAATAGCTAGTTTTTCTTGCAATTCTTCAATAATTTTTTGCAGCCCCAGTACCATTTCTACCAGTTCAGCTTGGCTCAACTGCTCGATTTGGGTTTTTTTCTGCTCTTTGGTGGCTGCGGGCTTTTTCATTCGTTTATTTTACCAGATGCCGTCACTGAAGTTTTTTTGACCTGAATCCTTACTAATCATCAATGGCGAAACCCGGTTTCATCTACTAAAATAAGGCGTGGAGGGCGAGGGATATCGGTTGAAAAACCCGGAATCCCAGGGCTGTGGGTAATTGCTGTTTAATTGAAGCGTTGTCAATACAAAACCGCCACAGACTAGAATGTATCTCTAGGTAGATGGCGGTTCTCGGTTTATATGCTATGCTCACTTAGACAAAAAACAATCTCCTAACAACTGTCAACAAAAAGTGCAGTTGTCGCTTAACCTGAAAAACTAGAACCCTAGAAAATCCGATCGCTCAAATGAACGGCCCGAACCAAGTCAGTTGTGGAAATCGCTTGCGTCCAGTGCCATTAGAGATCTTGTAGCTGATCAGTGTAAACATTAGGCTGGGTAACCTACCTGCGTCCGCCGCCCCTCTGAGGAGGGGGATCGCGCCGCCATTGCTGAGTTTGGGTGGATAACATCTCTTGGGCGGTGGCAGTATCGCTCTTTGGGAGTTTAGTTTCAAAAGCTTGAGCGGCATTGGCACTCAAGGTAATGCCCAACAGGCTCAGTAAAGCAATTGCAGTGTAGGTTGGCATGGTTAGTATCCGTGTCAGTGTCTATTACCTGATACGGACTTGCCCTGATCTATCCGGATAGATATCTGTAAAATTTTCGGAAATTTGCAAAAAACCTTAAAAAAAACGAACGGCAAGCCGAAAGCGAGCTGGACTTTAGTCGGCTCTCACCGAAAGCGACACTCCTAGACTTCAGTCCCCGTGTCGCTTTCTACAAGTCAATAGAAAGTGTTATCGAAAATAGGGGTCTAAAACCCCCTCCTTCTAGGGCGGCTTTATCCTAGAAGGTAAAGAAGTCGGGATAGGGCATTGCCAGGACAAAGATTTTGGACCTGGAGGGAGAGTAAGACTACGACCGTAGCTTCACCCTGTGAAACGTCAAGAATCACCGCAGGTTCGATCGGGCGGTTAGTATGTCAAAATCTACCCATACCACAGGTAGAATAACCGCGAGGATGGATTGGATAACCAACCCCAAAAAGACTGGCTAGGAAATAATAATGGCTAGTGGGCGACGAAAACTACGATAAACATGAGGAGAGGAAGGGTAGCTAACGCGCACCCATACCAGAAAAATCAAAAACTTATTAATTAGGTGTACCGTGGGGCACAGGGAAGAGAAGTGATTCTGGCGATTATTGGGGATCTGTGCCCTAGGCGGGCTGTTTAAATGAGGGTCAATCGATTTGAGATTAAAGAATTGAAGCATTGACCCCACGGATAAATTCGGGGGGCAAGTTTCTCGGATACAGGTTTTTTATTTCTGGACGGATGAATCCGGGGGCTTGTATCCTGGATGCTTTCGGTCAAGACTTGGTTTAATTAAACGGGTTTTAGGTCTAAGTATGGCCGAAAGGATAGACAGTTTAAAGGTATATCAGTGCAACCTTGCAATCGAGCGTGGCCCCGGCCCGCTTGAGTGTCAACTCTTCAATTCTACTGATACCGACAGCAGCCAAGCACCGGCAAAATTCAGCCTGCCCCATACTGTCAGAGGCTTTTCGGTTTCGCAACTCTGTAAAAATCTGTTGGTTTCCGAGTCCAAAGTCACGAGTTGCCAAGTTTGACCGGCTAAGGATGCGGGACTTGTCAGCGTTAGTGTCCAGTCTTGTTCGCCGAGGCGGCGGAAAATGCCGGAAAATTGGCTGTGGATATTTGCTGTTTGACGGCTTTGTTTCTCTACTGATTCCTGACATTCGCCGCTGGCGGGATATGCTTCAGGCCGGGAGAGATAATAGCGCTGCCAGTCGAGCCAATCCGATCGCCCCCGTGTCAAATTAAATAAAGGAATAACCGCTGCACTCGCCTGGGAATCTTGCAGCAAAGCTTCTTGCAAAACTCTCACCGGCAACTCCCGCGGCTGACATCC
>NZ_JANMZH010000044.1:0-1665 GCF_031383065.1 Microcoleus sp. OTE_8_concoct_300
GCTGAAAATTCGCGCACTGCTCCATTTCGGCACCCACCAAGATTTCCTTGAGCGCTGCCGCCAGTTCGTCGCGTTGCCGACGTGCGGCGATAAGGGATGTTTCGTCGCGCGGATTGCCAAAGCTGATTGGGCGGTCGCTTATCACGGTCCATTGATCCGGTCTGATATTGCTCATGATTTACCCTTTCAATGTAGTTCCGGCATCCGGCCGGCGCGGTGATCTCAATTCCGGACCGCCCTCCGAAGCGGTCGAGAATGGGGATTAGAGGCGGGTCAGAATCGCTTGTGCGCCAACGCGCCGGCAATCTGCGACAAACCGGCGCGTAAAGTACTTATTCAACGGGAGCGCTTCGATGGCATTGCTTGTGTATCCCCAGTCTTTGCCTCCATCGCCGGGAACTTGCTCTACATAGGCCATGCGAATTGCTCCAGATGAATATGGAGCAAGCCTGACGCCGTTGCGGCACCAGAACAGGTCAGGATGACCCGCCTGCCGCAAACCGCTGAATTTACAACCTTTAGGTGTAGCTAATCCGGCGGGTGCTGGTACTGCCAACTGGGCGGGTATATTCAGGGAGTTATCGCCAAAGTTTAAGTTGAAGGCTCCTGCAAATTCAAATCCCGGTGGCAGCGGTAGCGACAAGTTTTGTTGGTTGACTGGGGCAATGCTGACGGTTGCATTCTGTTTGAGAGCGCCCGGAGGTATCATGACTGCTAGGGTTCCGTCGCTTGAGTTGATGATGCCACCGTCGGTTCCCAAGGCTGTTGTGCCGATTTTCGGTGCTTCGACTCGAACTGGAATGGTGGCGGATGCGGTGCCGTGAATGGCTGTGACGGTGGCATCACCAATGCCGACTGCTGTAATGGTGCCGTCGGAACTGACGTTGAGGATGTTGCTGTTGTTGCTAAAGTAGCGTGTACCTGTGCTGGCTGCGGTTAAGTTAGCTTCGGTGAAGTTGGAGTTTAAGCCGAGGGACAGTTTCCGCGTTGCACCTGGTGTCAGGGAAACGGCATCTGGGTAGGGGTCTAGTCCGTACATTTCGGCTAGTATCTGATGCAATTGAGCGTCTGTTGTCGGTGCTGGCATCGTCCCAATTCGGATTGGGGTGACTGCTTGCAGGTTGTTGCGACTCGCGCTCAAAATCGAAGTGCCGTTGGTTAAACCTGTCACTTTCCCGGCTGCGTCTATTGGTGCTACTTCTGGATTGAATGAAGTGTAAGTTAGATAAGAATCTGGCAACACTACACCTTTTTGGTCGGCAAAGTCTCCGAGCACAACTAATTCCGTATTTTCTCCTGCATTGAGTCGCGGATTTCGCTTCACAAAATCTAGATTCAGCAGGGGAACATCGCTGACATTGACTGTCACCCGCGCGGGCGTTGAACTCCCAAAAGCGTCGCTGGCAAGGAAATCAAAGCTGGCAATTCCAGAGAAACCGGTTGCTGGTTTAAAGGATGCTTTGTTAGTTAAGGGATTGAAAATTACAGTGCCGTTTACTGGATTGAGGACGCTAATTGTGAGAGGGTCGCCCTCGGCATCTGTGGCAAGATTGTCTAATGAAATAGTTGTCTCTAATTCTGTATAAGTCCGACCGCTTGTCGGTGAAACAACGGGCGGATTGTTGTCAGAATTCGGGGGATTGGCTTCGGCGAGCAATTGTTGTC
>NZ_JANMZH010000065.1:0-51402 GCF_031383065.1 Microcoleus sp. OTE_8_concoct_300
AGAATTAAATAACTTCCACAAGTTTGTGGGATGGGCGTCCCGCCCGTCCAAAAAGGATGGCGGGACGCCCATCCCACAATAACAATTAAAATTGTAAGTTATTTAATTCGCGATCCTAAGTGAGGTACATAGCAAAGATAGAGGACACGGCGCCTAGCCGTTTCCCTACAGCGCTCGATCGCTTGACTGGTGTACTTCATCAACGTGGAATCTGCTGTAAATGGGTTCGGCCTGCTTTATGCACGGGTCAAAACGTAAAACAAATCGGCATTGTCGAGGCGCAAACTTGGGGCGCTAGAGAATGGCTCAATCCTTTAAACGAGATCCCCATTCTGGATGTTTTTCCGACGGTTCCTTGGACGGCATAATTTATACGATCGATCAATTAATCGCAGCAGAGCAACAGGTTCGGTTTCAGCCGGCGATCGTGTCCTGTCATACAAGCGATCTCGGTTTCGAGAAATGACTTCAGTCCTTTCTTACAGATTTGGGCATCTAAGGACTAAAGTCTTTACTACAAACGATATGCAAACTTGAGGATGAAAATTAAGTCGTATACTCCGCATTAATCTTCACGTAGTCGTAACTCAAATCGCATCCCCAAGCTTTCGCAAAACCGCTGCCATTCCCGACACTAATCTGAATTAAAACCGTATCAGCCTTCAAATATTCCCCCTCAGCAGCCGCTTTCATATAATTACTCGCAGCAGCGCGATCGAACTCCTTCGGTTGCCCGTTTTCCATCATCAAAAAATCGCCTAATTGAATCCGCAAATTCTCTTGATCGAAAGGTACACCAGCGCGCCCCGCCGCCGCCGCAATTCTCCCCCAATTCGGATCGCGTCCGAAAATAGCAGCTTTCACCAAAGAAGAACCGACAATTGTTTTGGCAATTATACTCGCAGAAACTTCATCCAGCGCGCCGCTAACTTGCACTTCCACCAAACAAGTTGCACCTTCGCCGTCACGGGCGATCGCCTTTGCCAAATGCACGCAAACTTCTGTCAGCATCGCCTCTAGTTTTTCAGCATCCGCCCCCATTTCTGTAATTGCGGGCGTGCGGGATTGACCGTTCGCCAAAGCAATTAACGAGTCGTTGGTACTGGTATCTCCGTCAACAGTAATTTGATTGAAACTTCTGTTAGCCGCCCGACTCACCATTTCTTGCCACAAATGCGACGACACTGCAGCATCGCAAGTTACAAATGCTAGCATTGTTGCCATATTCGGGTGAATCATTCCCGAACCTTTGCAAATGCCACCGATGCGCACGGGCCGATCGCCAAACATGGTTTCCAGGGCGATCGTTTTCGGCACTAAATCAGTCGTACAAATAGCCTTAGCAGCCGCATCGGAACCCGTGGCCGATGCCTCAGCAACTAATCGCGGAATCCCCGCCCTCAGGGGTTCCATTTTAATCCGCTGTCCGATGACGCCAGTGGAGGCCAAAAGAATTGATTCTGGAGGAATCTTCAGCGCTTCTCCCAACAATTTGGCACTTTCGAGGGCATCTGCCCAACCTTGTTCGCCAGTAGCAGCATTAGCTTGTCCCGCATTGCACAAAATTGCTTTCGCGCTAGATTTAGCTTGCAAACGCTGGCGGCAGTAGTCCACGCAAGCAGCCCGGACAGTGGATGTGGTGAAGACTCCCGCGGCGATCGCGTCCACCTCTGACAAAATTAAACTTAAATCCGGCAAGCCTGAAGGCTTCAAACCCGCTGTAATTCCCGATGCTCGATACCCTCTGGGTGCTGTAACTCCGCCGTCAATTTCTTTCCAGTCCGACATCATGACCTCCCTAGTAGCCTTCAATCTGCTGAAAGGGGATTATACCATTTTAGATTTTAGATTTTAGATTTTAGATTTTAGACTTCGGGGTGAGCGCTCAGTCGAACGATTTTAGATTTTAGATTCCCCATTCTTTTGGGCCCCATTTCCCATTCCCTATTCCCCATTCCCCGTTCCCATAAAACTAATCGCGGCTTCCTATCGAGAGTTAGAACTCCCGAAGAAGTCGCGACGGTTTTGTCACTGACATTATTAATTTTTAGCTGGCAAACAACCGACTCGATTCAACTATCTCGCCGTTGAAAAAACGAGTTATTTGCGATCGATACTCGCTTGAGAACCAGCATCTAAACCAACTTCAGCAGCCGCACGGCTCAGCATGGATTCCTGACGGTTTTTGACGACGTGTTGGTGGCGCATCATCAGGTTGCGGGCTTGTTCTTGAGTTGACATAACTGGTTTCTCCAAATATAGGTAATAAATTCGTAGGCAATTGGGCAATTTGAGCTTGTCCTAGCTCATGGTGGCGTGGCTGCGATCGTAACTAGCTTGAAGGCTGGGCTGCGGTTTGCCTTGAATGTGACCCCAGTAGTGGGTATCTTCCATCCCGACTTCGGTGGCGGTGCGGTTGAGCATGGATTGCTGCCGGTTCTTCACCATGTGGTGGTGGCGCATCATCAGAGAGCGAGCTTGATTTTCGGTAGACATATGCGGTTCCTCCGTATTCTTTAGATTAATGTTGGGCTGGTTTTTTCTTCCTTTCTCTAACTATAACAGACAATTCTGTATCTAAAGCTACCAAATAAAAAATGTCACAAAACTTTACAATTGGGCGATGGGGGAGAATCTCGATCGAGGTTGCAGGGAGTGCGATCGGGCGCAAGGCTAGTTGATTCAGGCCCAACCCCAAGCAGCAGTTGGTAAAATTTGACAATATTCATATTCTAAGTGCCACATTTTGGCGGCTACGTAATGGCTAGTGGCAAAAATAACTTTATAGTTTGGTTCAGAGTTATAGATGCAGAATTTTGCCTCTCAAGAAAGTCGAATTTTCCTGAGTTAACAGTAAATTTAATAAGTAGCTAAGTAGGTAGGGGTAGTCAAACACAATTATGTTAAGGATTGTAAAGTATCCTTAACATAATTGTGGCTAACTTAACCCTGTTTACATATTGTTACATAGCTCGGTTTAATCCCGCTTACCTACTTAAATCATTATTATTGAGTTGTGTAATTAATTTTGTTTAGGTATAGCGGTTCTCAAGCATGGTGAGGTATGGGGGCAAGTCCTGGCCCATGCCCACGGAGGCCTATGCCCTATGCCCTATGCCCGCGAGAGTACCTCATGTTACTGAGAAAGGCTATACTTAATACAACTATTAACAATTAATTATTACAGACACAACTTATTTTAATGAAGGGTTTATTGGGGTAAATCAGGAAATTGAGGAGGGAACTTACCCTGCCACCAAAAATGGGGTTTTTCTCCATTGGAAAAAGCTCCGACTCTCATCTGAGATGTTTGAGAATTAGCAGTTAATGGGGTTGGGTTACTGACCGGAGATTTTAAGTAAAAATTCCCTTCCTCAGGATTAACAAATTGAGGTTCTTCTCTGACCGCAGCAGTTCCACTCGTTCCATAGATATTCGCATAGTTATCAGGAAGCCATCCAGCATAAATCGGACGGGTGGTGTTATTTTCTCCAAAGATTAAGTTGTGGCTAATCTCAATATCTTTTTGACTAAAAATCTTTTCGATGTCAGAGTTAGCCGCCAAATAGCGATCGCTATAACCGATTTGAAATCCCCTATTCTTGCTAAAAATATTATTCTTGATTTCAACATTTTGAACATTATCAGAAAATAAATATAACCCTCCAGTAATCCAAAAAAAGCTTTCTCCTGGGTTCGGTTTACCATAACCATTATGATGAACCGTATTATTATAAATTTTAATATTATGCCGTAACCCATCATTTCCCCATCGGGCAAAGAGAATTCCGGTTCCCCAGTTATCATAAATTAAGTTATGGTGAAATCGAATATTTTTTGCTTCTGAACCTCCTTCTACTGCTAAAGCAAATCCTGCCCCCTTACAATCATGAACAACATTATTAAAGACCTCAACATCTTCTAAGACTCCAAACCAACTATCAACATATAATCCTTGTCGTGCCATGTGGTGAATATAGTTATGATGGACGGTTCCATATTTACTCTTTTCTTTAACATCAATCCCTTCTTTTTTCCCATCCTTAACTAAGTTATAAGCCACTTCAAAATTTTCAACCCCACCGATTGAAATTGCTTCATGGGGAGCTTCTGGGAAATCATTTAAAAAGTCAGCCATCTTTAGGTCGTTTGCATTAATAACCGTATTTCCCATTACTTTATAGTGATCGCCCCACCAAACACCAATACCTGGGGAAAACGTATTTTGTGTTTTATTATTATAAAGGTTAACAAAATGGCTATTTCTAACTGTAATACCAGAATTATGAGAATTAATAACTTCTAAATCTTCGACTTTAATATAACTAACATTTTGTAACAAAAATGCACCTTGATCATGAGGATAATGGGATTTATTAGCAGAGGGAGGCTCTACTTTAACTGCATCCGCATCAATAATAACCAGTTCTTCAGGATAGGCTCGATAAGTAATCCAAGCCTTTTCTGTCCCTGAATTTTTAGCTTGAATTTGTTCAGTGAGGCGATAAGTTCCAGCCCGAATATAAACTGTTTCACCCGCTTTTAATACCAACGCTGCGTGATTAATTGTTGACCAAGGATGCTCAAGTGAACCGTTATTTGTATCACTACCATTTGGTGCAACATAAAAAACATGAGGATGGATTTGTGCTAAAGTTCGCGATGTCCAGCACACGCGACTAATCGCCAATAGGAATCCTGCTAATACTAACGTGATGAACCTATGAACGGTTTTTCTCATCATGAAGTTTTTTTAGGTAACATTTAATCCTCACTGTTTAAACATTAAAGCACTTTCGTAATTTTGTAAATCTAGTAAGTAGGTAAGCTAATCCGCATTTAAGTTGCATGGTAAAATAAATTTTTCCTCTTGTGGGGTGGGCTCTCCTAGCCCGCCCTCAACATACAATTTAAATGCACAACAGCTTAGCCGCTGTAAAACACAATTATGTTAAGGATTGTAAAGTCTCCTTAGCCCTAAGCGTGGCTAAGTTAGCCCTGTTTACATATTGTTACATAGCTCGGTTTAATCCCCCTTACCTACTTATAATTTCAATTAACATCAAGTCCCGCCCTTAAAAAACTATGTTCCACAATTCCAGAGATCCCCCTAGCGTCTTTTTCATGAGGATGCCAGGGGGAGCTAAAGGCTCTGACGTTAGTTTTTCAAGTTGTGTGTACAGGGTAGCCCTTAACAAAGGCGTGCCGGGGCCGAGGAATAAGCGGCCCTAATCGTCAAACAGTAGACTGGTACTACATAAGACGTTAAGTTGACACGAATGCTACTCGGCGACTTCAGCTTCCGCTTCCGCTTCAGGTGCATCTGGCACATCTTGCTTGATCGTCAAATAGCGAATCACTTCTTCGCTCAGACGCATCGCGCGCTCCAGGGTAAAAATTGCAGCGCCCGGAGCTGTATAGTTCATTTGAACGTATACTCCGTCCCGGTGCTTGCCGATTTCGTAAGCCAAACGGCGCTTGCCGCGGTGCTGAGTTTCGATGTTTTCAGCACCTTGATCGCGCAAAATAGTTTGATATTTAGCGATCGCCTGGTCTGTCATTTCCTCACCCAAATCAGGGCGCAGAATGTACATAGTTTCGTAAATAAACGGTTTCATGGCAATAATCCCCTTATGGACAACAAGGCTTCTCACGAAGCAAGGACTTATTATCATATCCCAACAATGAACAATCTCAAAACCAAAAAACCAAATTCCCCAAACAACACTCCCTCGCGGTGGAGAACCCTGTGGACGTACAGCCTCATGAGCGCGATCGCACTTTTAATGCTGTTTCCCCTGCTGTGGCTTCTGAGTACCTCCCTCAAATCCCCCACCGAAAACATCTTTCAATTTCCCCCGCAACTGTGGCCGCAACAGCCAACCCTCGAAAACTTCATCAAAGTTTGGCAAACCAACCCCTTCGCCCGCTACCTGTTCAACAGCACCCTGATTGCCGGCCTCACAGTTACCATCAACGTCCTCTTTTGTGCCCTCGCCGCTTACCCCTTAGCCAGACTCAACTTTCGCGGCCGCGAAGCCATCTTAATCACAATCATTTCCACAATCATGATTCCCTTCCAAATAGTCATGATTCCCCTATACATATTGACAGTACAACTCGGACTAAAAAATAGTTATTTAGGCGTAATCTTTCCCGGACTAGCCTCAGCCTTCGGCATATTTTTATTACGACAAGCATTCCTAGCAGTTCCCAAAGAACTAGAAGAAGCCGCCCGCATCGACGGCTGTACAGAATTAGGCATTTGGTGGCACGTCATGATTCCCGCAATTAAGCCAGCTTTAGTCACTTTAGGAATTTTCGTATTTATCGGTTCTTGGAGCGACTTTCTGTGGCCGCTGCTAGTTTTAGACAGGCCGGAATATTACACTTTACCTTTAGGCGTAGCCAATTTAGCCGGGACATTTTCCTTAGATTGGCGTTTAGTTGCGGCGGGTTCCATTATTTCTATTGTTCCAGTTTTAGGACTATTTTTGCTCTTGCAAAAATACATTGTGCCAACAGAAACCGCCGCCGGAGTCAAAGGATAGAATCAACACAAAAAATCGGCGTTTATCCGCGTTCATCGGCGGTTAAAAATTAAAATCTTTTAAACTGACAACTCACAAAGTTTATTTTTTATGTACGAACTGCCAAACATCCGCTGGATTATCGATCGCGCTGCGGTCGTAGATACGATCGTAGCCTTTGCCAATGCGATCGATGCCCAAGACTGGCAAAAATTGCGATCGCATCTAGCAGAGGAAATAGATATCGACTATTCAGAATTTCGAGGTGAAACTCCCCGACGAGTAACCGCAGAAGAATACATAAAACAGCGAGTAGAAGGTCTTGCCGGTTTGCGAACGCTGCACGTCAGCACAAATCACGAGGTAACTATTAAAAGGGATGCTGCCCAATGTAAGTCTGTGTACCGCATTTATCGACTTGACCCCGATCGCGAACCTGGACAGAATCGGCTGGATACAGGAGGTAACTATTGTCACTCCTTGATTCAAACAGACAGACATTGGCTAATCACAGGAATCAAGCAAACTGTGGTAATTGTCAGCGGCAATACTCAAGTGCATGGCGCTTTGCGGGATACATCGCCATAAAATCTAATCCACAACAGAAATGCCCTCCTATTTTTCCTAACTCAAAATTTCCTCCTACCTGGGAGTAAAAACTGCGCTAGGATAAGCAATCCGCTTGTGATTGAACTGTTCCCAAACCCTCACAAAAATCTCCGCGATTAGAGACATATCTTCCCGAGTCAAACCCGAATCGAGCAATTGATTATCCTGCCAGCGAGCCCTCAAAATCCGATTAACCATATTCAAAGCCTCTTCATGAGTAGCATCCTTGAGCGATCGCAAAGCAGCCTCGCAAGAATCCGCCAGCATCAGAATCCCCGTTTCCCGCGACTGGGGAATCGGCCCGTCATAGCGAAAATCCTCCTCCCTCACTTGGCGACTTGGGATTATTAACTTTGAATGATCAGCATCTGGCAAAGCAATCTTTAAATCTTCTCGTTCTTTTGCAGCAATTTGCTGCGCTTGGTGATAGAAATAAGCAATCAACATTGTACCTTGGTGCTCGGGAATAAACGCCTGAATTGCCTTCGGCAATCGATGCTTCCGCGCCATCACCAACCCCTCGGTAACGTGCTTTTTAATAATGTCCGCGCTCGTCCAAGGGTTATTAATTTCATCGTGTTTGTTGGCCCCGCCCATTTGATTTTCACAAAATCCGAGCGGGTCGTGCATTTTTCCAATATCGTGGTATAATGTGCCAGTTCTGACCAGCTCAACATTGCAGCCGATCTCCCGGGCCGCAGCCTCCGCCAAACTAGCCACAAACAGCGTGTGCTGAAAAGTCCCCGGAGCCTCCGCAGCCAATTTCTTCAACAGCGGGCGGTTGGGATTGGCAAGTTCCGCCAGCCGGATCGGCGTAATCAAGTCAAAAACGTGTTCCAAATAAGGGCTGATGCCGATCGCCACAACGCTCCAAGCCAAACCGGCCAAACTTTGTGCGCCCACCGTACCGAGTACCACGTACCAAATCGCACCGGTAGCCGCGCTGGCAATCAGAGTCCCCACCAGATAAACCGTGCCCTGAGTCAAGCCGACCCCCACGCCCAAAAGAGCCAATTCCTCGCGCGATCGCAGCCGCCCGGCCATAAAAGCGCCCAGCAATCCCCCCGCCCCGCTAGCCACCAAATGAATCAACTCCACATTTAAACCAACGGGCAGCAGGGCCGACAGCAGCCCCACCACAGTCACTCCCACCGCCGAACCGTAGAAGCCGCCCGCTAAAATCCCGATCGCGGGCAAACTCGTCCAAGGTAGCCCCAAACTCACCAGCACCGGCGCGCTCAAAGTCAGCAGCAGCAATAGCAAATGATCTCTCCGGCGCAAGCGGTAGTGCCTTTCCACCAGCAGTACGATCGCAATTGCCCCCGCGACTAAACAAACAAAACCCGCCAGCCCCAGCCAATTCACCCCCCGCCGGCTCAAACCAAAATAGTCGAGCAACACGAAATCTTGCTGGGCGATTTCTTTTCCTTCTGCAACAATTATGTCGCCCTGCTCTACTGCGATCATCACCGGTTTGACGTTTTGCGCCGCTAATTCAGCTAGCTGTTTGGTTTCCTCGGGATCTCTCACCAGATTTGGGTGCAAAATCGCTGTTAAACCCTCAATCGCCAAAGCTTGGGACTCTAACGGCACTTCATCTGCCACTTGCAGCTTCACAGCTTCTTTCAAAATCTCTTTTGGCAAGCCCTGTGGGATACCTTGAGCCACCATCCTTTTTGCCGCCCGACTCATACCCCTTTGGGTTTTCTGCCAAGCTGCATCCGACAAATCAAACAGCGAAGTATCGTAAATCTGTCCGAGCCCGGAAACCGACGGTTGTCCCAGGGCCTCCACAGCATTGAGATAGCGTCGGCGAGCCGAGGAAATACTGTCTGTCAGGCTTTGAAAGTCGGCTGCCGGAACCTCACGGCTGTAAGCTTGCAGTTGAGCGACAGCATCCTGCTGAGACTTGTTGTCAGTCTGCGCAGCAATTGCGGGGGAATCCAAATTCAACCGCTCGTCCGTTGCCCTGTGGTCCCCCGCTTGCGCCAAAATCGATCGCCACTCCCACTCAGGACAGCGCCGCAAGTAAACCTGAGCCGCATTTGAGAGGGCCGAGGGACTCGCAAACGGAAACGGGCCTACCGCCTCCCGCAGCTCGCTTCCCTGCTGCAAAAATTGTTGTAATTCTTGATAAATTTGTCGATCAACTGCACGATCGAGCATTAATATCGCTACAGCCCCGATCCGCGCTGCTTTCCGCTGTTCTTCAGTAGTTTTGTAATCCGGGATGCTAGCACTAGCAGGAGCCTTAATCGTCTGAGGAGCTTTCGTCCCCACATCCAGTTTCGGCTGGTTGTAGAAACGGTGGCCCAGAGTGCTGCTTAGGGAAACTACCGCTACGAGCACCAACATAGGGGAACGAGCTTGATTTTTGAGGCTTGATTTTGAGGTTTTACTTGTAAATCTCGTAAAAGTCTCGGGCAGAACCCATTTCTGGCGCGACAAACGGCTCAGGTGAGACCCGCCAGCGCGTGAGGTATCTGGTTTGCTGCCGCCATTTTGCACTTTAGCAATGTGTTGGCGCAGTGAGCGCGCAGCGCCTAGCTGCTCAATCTGCCGCATCAATGAGGAGAGCGTATTCATTTGTGTTGAAGATATATCACTGTTATCCAGCAGCTTTGTCAGAAATTCTGACTCTGCATCTTGATTGAGTTTATCCGAACAACCGTGGCTGAATATTCAACCGTTACATAAGACCTACTCATAACTCTCATAACTAGACAAATCTACTCCTGAGTATTGTGAAACTTACTTCCTGCTTCATTCTGGCGGTGTCGGCACTAACCAGTCCACAGGCACGAGCCCCGTCTAACTGACGGTTTTTGACAAATTAATCGCTGCATTTAAATCACGGTCAATAACAAAACCGCAATGACCGCATTCAAACACTCGCTCAGAAAGTCCGAGTGTTTCTTTTTTGGTGGAGCAATTAGAGCAAGTTTTGCTGGATGGAAACCATCGGTCAACTACTACAAGTTTTGAGCCATATAACTTGCACTTGTAGGTCAATTGGCGTCGGAATTCAAAGAAACCCATATCAGCAATAGAGGCAGCGAGTTTATGATTAGCCATCATCCCGGACACATTGAGGTCTTCGATCACTACTGTGCCGTGGTTTTTGGCAAGCAATGTCGTTAACTTATGCAACGTATTTTTGCGAATGTTAGCTATTTTTATGTGCAATCTCGCTATCTTAAGCTGTGCCTTTTTCCAATTGCGTGAGCCGATAGTTTTATGGCGATTTAGCCACTGCATTCTTGACAACTTGGCTGCGTACTTTTTGTAGGATTTTGCTCCGACAATCACTTCACCTGTTGAAAGAGTAGCTAATGCTTTAATGCCGAGGTCAACTCCCACAATACTTGTTTGGCATGACTCTTGCTGTTCTACGTCAAATCTGAAACTGATAAACCACCTGGAAGCTTGACGGGATATTGTACAAGACTTGGTTAATACTTGTGGCAACCTTTCGTAAGTCTTGAAAATGCCAATTACAGGAACTTGGATTTTGTTGTTACCCAAAATTTTAACTGTTCCTTCTAACGTGAAAGAGTCGCGCTGCCCTTTTTTCTTAAATTTCGGTACTCCCGCAGTCTTGTTAAAGCACCGCTTCCAAGCTTGGCGCAAAGCCATTAATGCCTGTTGCGGTGTAGATTTACTGCACTCGTAATACCACGGATTTTCTGATTTCACCAGGGTTACTAATAGTTTGTGCAGGTCAATAGCTGTGGGAAACTTGAGTTTTTCATCGGGATGGGATTTGTTATACTCAAGAATGTTTTTGGTTAGCCACAATCCCCAATTCCAAGCATGGCGTGCTACTCCACAGTGCTTGGCAAGCATAGTGCGCTGCCTGTTATTCAGTTTCAATTCTGTTTTGAAGCCTAACAGCATTGTTACCTCTTGATCGCTTTGAGTCACACTATATACTGATTCACATCTACTCATTTCTTATGAAATGAGTAGATGTGAATAGGATTTTGGTTACAGCTTCTCACCCCCCACGCTACTTTGCGTAAGTATCGCCAGCAGTTGGGTTTCCTGACTGTGGCCAACAACGCAAGTAGCTTCTTTGCTTCCCTTGTCCATCTTGAACAGAAATCGCGCGCTGCGGCTAAAAACCCGGTTTCTCCCTCGATTCTTCGTTTCCCAACCCCATATTCTCGTAGAAACCCGGTTTTTTGGGGCCAGCGCGTCCGATTTAATTTTTTACTTTTTAATCTTTAATTGTCGCTGTCCTTCGGCTTTCGTTTTTAACTTGTTAATTGCTAATTGCTAATTTCTGATTGCTAATTTATGGTTTCGCCTCCCTGTTAAAAGCTCAAAAATTTATATTTTACGAGGTCTAATGACATAAGGTGCAGCCACCGATCGGGCTAGCGCTGCAGAATCGAGGCCGGCATCGGGTTTGTAAACTCCCGCCCAAACAGCAAACAGGTTATTTGCTAACTCTACAATTTTTGCATCGCTGCCCGTTCCCCAAAGCGAGGATTCTCGGGCACAGACCAACTGCCCCGGTTCAACCGTAGCCGAAGATACCTGTCGCCATTCTACAGGTATCGCAGCAGCGCCGTTGTAAGCTCCAGACAAAGCTCCCGTCAAAGCGCAGGTGAGTTGTCCGGCTATGCCACAGCGAGCCGCCCGCAGCACTGACAAGCGCAAGTCTTCTGGGGTGTTCAAGAAGCAGTAGAAAGCTAAGGCAATGGGAATCAAATTTCCTGGGTTGACAATTGACTCGGTTTGTAATTTTTTCTCGCCCTCGCCCTGTCTTTCTCGCACTTCTGTGGCCCTTTTGCACAAATGAGTGGTGGCTGTTTCTAAATCGGCTCCCCGTTGTAGTAGTATTTGCACTTCCAGCAGCAGCTCTGTTAAGGCATTATCTGTTTTCAGGTAAGCAATTGTTTGCTCGATTGCTGTCGCGGGGTCAAGTTTACCTTTGAGAGTTCTGGCGATCGCATATCCTACTGCTAAAATTGCTGTCTCCCATTCTGGCTTGTTTTCCTTAGGCCAAACCTCTATCGCCAGCATGATTTTTTCTCGCAGCTTGGCTTTATTTTCGTGAAAAAACATCGCGGATGGCAGCGCAGCAACGGCAGCTTCAGAAGGGTTAAGCAGGCTTTGAAACTCACTGCGAAGCGGATGATTGATTTCGGAATTGGCAAATGCTTCCCAAGTATCGCGCCAATCTTTTAAATCTAAACCCCTACCCCGAATTAAACTTTGAGCGCACGCCACCGCAAGTCTGCCACATTCGGATGATTTTTTGCCAGTTGGGATTTTGCTCTGGGGAGAATTCAACGCCAATCTTGCCCCACTCTGTGTCAATTGTTGGTGTTTCGTCAGTTGTAAAATCGGCGGCAAGTCTCCTATTTCGGGGGGAATACCCACGAGTTGCCTCTGGTATTGCAGACCTATAGAGTCTCCTAAAACTGCCCCCAGGATGGTTCCTTGAAACTTGCTCAACAGGGAATGCCGCATTTTAATTTAACTCAAGTTCTTACTAATTGATAATTTGTAATTTGTAATTTGTAATTGATAATTTGCAATTTATAATTATTCCTGGTTTCCCTCTTTGCCTAACCCTTCTGATTAATTTGAATTACACCAAAACATATAAGGGCTGGTTTTCCATCTAAAACCTGCCCTCCTCTGAACAATCAGTGAATTTTTAATTTTCAATCAGGTAAGTAACTAGAGCTTGCAGCCCCAGCCGGTAACTTTCTGATCCAAAACCGCTGATTTGCCCGATCGCCACCGCTGCGATAAACGAGTGATGCCGAAAAGCTTCCCGCCGGTAAATATTGCTCAGATGAACTTCTACGGCAGGGATATTCACAGCGGCGATCGCGTCTCTAATTGCCACACTTGTATGAGTATAAGCTCCAGCATTAATCAATAAGCCTTGGTGCTGCCCTGACATCGAGTGAATTGCATCCACCAAGACGCCTTCATGATTAGACTGCTGAATTGAGACTTTCACCTCGAGGGCTTGCGCTTCTCGTTCTAGCAATTTGTTGATATCATTTAAAGTCGCAGAACCATAAACCCCAGGTTCTCGCTGACCCAATAGATTCAGATTAGGGCCGTGAAGTACCAGGATATTTAACAATTTTTAAAATTCCAGCGCCACAAAAATTCTGAGAGTTTTGACTTGTGATTTAGAACCAGTCTGCAACCTCAAACCTCAAACCTCACACCTCAAACTTCAAATCCCGTCCTGACTACCGGCGATTCCTCGGTGGGTTGACAGGAATAGGAATCGGTTCGAGTTCAGGTTGAGCTTCGGGATTCAGCAGTCCTTCTATCAGCTTGCGAACCCATTCTTTAATTTGTTCCAGCACCTTTTCAATGTCTTCCATTGAACGGATAGCTCCTTTTTTATAGTCTAGATTGCTAAACCGACGGCTAAATCTCTGAAAATAAGCAAGCACGACTTTGAAACCAAAGGTCAAACTTGCTTTCTCGCTTGCTGGTTATTTTGAGCAATGGAGAGAGTCAGTATATTTGCCGATCAGTCCTATCTTATTATCATAACGAATCTTTACAGATAATCAAGAGGCAAGCGGAAAATTGCGGAACTATCTCGGAGTACAGAGTGTTAAATAAAGCTTAAGGTTACGGCTGACTGTTGACAATTGACAAAGCGCTGGATATTTTCTACGCTTTTGCCAACAATAATTTACGCCGGAGTCGATCGAGCGCCGTACAG
Organism: Microcoleus sp. OTE_8_concoct_300; assembly: GCF_031383065.1. Taxonomy (NCBI): domain Bacteria; kingdom Bacillati; phylum Cyanobacteriota; class Cyanophyceae; order Oscillatoriales; family Microcoleaceae; genus Microcoleus; species Microcoleus sp. OTE_8_concoct_300. Next base: position 13,852 of record NZ_JANMZH010000065.1, read on the forward strand.
CTACTGAGATTCCGAATCCAATCGCGGCCTCGGGCCTCGCCAAAGCGGTATTCAAAACTTTCTGTCTCGCCGTCGCCCGCCAAACCGATATAAACCAGTCCCACAGGTTTAGCGTCTGTACCGCCTCCGGGCCCGGCGATGCCTGTAATGCTCAATCCCCAATTGGTATTGAGACTAGCGCGCACTCCCGCAGCCATTTGTTTTGCCACTTGGTGGCTGACTGCCCCAAATTCGGCTAAATCTTGGGGATTAACACCTAATAATCCTTCCTTAACCCGATCGTCGTAAGAAATAATCCCGCCCAAAAAGTACCTCGAACTCCCGGCAACACCGGTCAGCATCGCTCCCAACCCTCCTCCCGTGCAGGATTCAGCCACGCTAAGAGTTTCGCCAGCCAACAGCAGCAATTTACCGACAGTCGAGGCGAGGGTATCGGTATCGGCACCGTAACAGTCAAGGCCAGCAATCTGCAGCAACTGTTGTTCGATCGGCTCGATTAAATTCTTAGCAGCAGCCTTCGACTCCGCGCGGGCCGAAATCCTGAGTTTCACCTCGCCGTGATTGGCGTAAGGAGCAACAGTAGGATTAGTTAAATTCAGAAAACTATCTACCTTTTCTGCCAGTGCCGACTCAGCAATACCCCAAAATTTCAGCGTGCGGCTGTAAATAGTTTCGCTGCACCAGCCGTTATTTTGCAGGTAAGGAACGGCCGTTTCTCGCCACATCAAGTGCATTTCCGCCGGTACTCCGGGAAATGTCATCACTGTCGCGTTGGGAACCGGTTGCCAAATAATGCCCGGTGCAGAACCGGTGCGGTTCGGCAGAATGTCCGCACTTTCTGGAATTAAAGCTTGTTTGCGGTTGCTGGGACTCATGGTGCGTCCCCGCTGGGCAAATTTGTATTCGATATCTGCGATAATTTCCGGCTTTTCTATTAAAGGAACCCCAAAAAAATCGGCTATGGTTTCGACTGTGAGGTCGTCCGGTGTGGGGCCGAGGCCTCCGGTGAAGATTAAAAGTTGCGATCGGCTGACGGCTATTTCTAACACTTGTTTGATGCGTTCTGGATTGTCCCCCACCACTGTTTGATAGTAGTGAGGGATTCCCAAACTCGCTAATTCTTTCGCTAAAAACTGGGCATTGCTATTAAGAATATCGCCTAACAGCAATTCAGTGCCAACACAAATAATTTCAGCAACCATTCAATTTTAGATTTTAGATTTTAGATTTGGGATTTTAGATTTGGGAATTGGGGAATTGGGGAATTGGGAAGAAGGAATTGGGCATGGGGCATTAGAAAGTATTTTTCTTCCTTCTTCCTTCTTCCTTCTTTCTTATTCCTTATTCCTTCTTCCTTCTTCCTTCTTCCTTCACCTAGCGTGTCTCCAAAATTTCCAGCTAGCGTATCCCAGCAAACTTGTTGCACCCATAGCGTAAATTATGCCGCTCGGAAGCGAAAAAGCTAGGGCTAAACTTCCCACCCACAGTGTCAGCGAGTAAATAAATAAAACCGCAAATCGATGGGATACTCCGGCTTGTAGAAGCCGGTGGTGGAGATGGCGCTTGTCAGCAATAAACGGTGACTTGCCGTTGCGAAGTCGATCGAGAATCACCGCCGACATATCTAAAATCGGTACAGCTAAAATTAAATATGGCAGCAACACAGAAGTAACAGCGGTAGTTTTAACTAACCCAATTACTCCCACTCCAGCGAGAGTAAACCCGATAAAATAAGCCCCGCCATCTCCCATAAAGATTTGAGCCGGATTGAAGTTGTAGCGCAGAAATCCCAAGGCCCCGCCAGCTAAAGCCGCTGCAATCAGGGCCGCCGCCGGTTGGTGCATCGACAGACTGACAATCAGCATCACAACTGCTGCAATCCCTGAAACTCCGGCAGCTAAACCGTCCAAACCGTCAATCCAGTTGATGGCGTTGGCCATGCCGACGAGCCAAATCACGGTAATTGGCAAGCTCAGCCAGCCAATATCTGTCATTCCCAGTGAGGGAACTGTGAGAAACTCAATTTGTACGCCTGCCATCCAAGCGATGCTGGATACGCCAACTTGCATGAGCAAACGTTTTAAGGCCGAGAGCGAAAATAGGTCGTCTGCTAAACCGATGAGGAAAAATCCGATGCCGCCGAGGGTGACTCCCCAAATTTCGTATTCGTCTTTGGGATTGAGAACTTGTCCGCTAGCATCGATGAACCCTCCTGAGAGCCAGACAAATAACAGGGCACTGAGGGTGCCGAGAAAGATGGACACTCCTCCCAAGCGCACCATCGGGCGCTGGTGGACTTTTCGCTCGCCTGGTCGATCGACTCGCCCGCTTTTGAGACCAATTTTTTTGACTATTGGCGTACTCCAGAGGACGACGAGCGCAGAAACCAGAAAAGCTAGTACGTGGTACAGATACTGGTGCGGCATCCGAAATCTATTTTAAATAGTGCGGGGCAATTAGGCTGTTAGGCAGAGTCTACTACATTTCAGATGGCTTATAACAAGGAAACATCTTGAAGAGTGACTGGGGGTTTGGGAGGCCCTGATTTGGCGGAGTGGCAGTTGCCGTGGCGCGAATTGTGAGGTTTTTAACTCATAACTCTCGAATTAACGATTTGAAATATAGACTCTTTCGCGATCAAAAGAGTCTATATTTGGCGAGGGGGCGCAGCCCTAGCGGTATTTTTCGCAACCGACAAATACCGTTAGTCAAACCAGCCCCGCCCGACAAATATCTTTACTAAAAACCGTCCGGGCAATCGATATTTTTGGTAAAAACCGCTTGTCAATATCGCTCCCGACAACTCTCAATCTTTTGCTGCTCTTTTACCCTTTTACCCGTACACTTCCAACTACTAATTCCCTATTGCCGATCAGGAAAATTAAGCTAATGCCGGCACTTTCAAGTACAAGTGCGGATATAACGGGAAGCGATCGCACAGCGCCGCTACTCGTCGCCGGCATTCGGCTGCGACGCTTTCATCATCGGGATTTAGTAGTCGATCGGCGATAATATTGCCAATCTCGGTAAATTCTGGTGTTCCCATACCCCTGGTGGTCATCGCCGGCGAACCGAGTCTCAAACCGCTGGTGACAAAGGGCGATGCGGGATCGAAAGGCACGGTATTTTTATTAGCAGTAATATTCACACCGCTGACTAATTGGTCGGCTCGCTTGCCTGTCATGTTTACGGATCGCAAATCAACTAGCATTAAGTGATTGTCCGTGCCGCCGGAAACGAGTTTTAAACCCCGTTGCTGCAACTGTTCCGCTAAAGCGCGCGCATTTTCAATTACTTGACCCGAATAAGTTTTAAATTCAGGCTTTAATGCTTCGCCGAAAGCTACTGCTTTGCCCGCAATGACGTGTTCTAAGGGGCCACCTTGAGTGCCGGGGAAAACTGCTTTGTCGAACTTTTTGCCAAGTTCCGGGTCATTGGTCAAAATCAAGCCGCCACGGGGGCCCCGCAGGGTTTTGTGAGTGGTGGTGGTGACTGCGTGACAGTGAGGGAGGGGGTTGGGGTGGTGCCCTGTGGCGACTAACCCGGCGATGTGGGCGATATCGGCGAGCAGGTAGGCTCCGATTTCGTCGGCGATCGCTCTAAACTTCTCAAAGTCGATAATTCGCGAATATGCTGAATAGCCACAAATTAGCAATTTCGGTCGGTTTTCTTTTGCCCGTGCCAAAATTTCGTCGTAGTCGAGCTGTTCTGTTTCTGGGCTGACGCCGTAGTGAAAAGCTTTGAACCATTTGCCGGATACGTTGACCGGCGAACCGTGGGTCAAGTGTCCGCCGTGGGACAAATCCATGCCCATTATTCCGTCTCCGGGTTCCAGCAAGCTCAAAAATACTGCAAAGTTGGCTTGAGCGCCGGAGTGGGGCTGGACGTTGGCGTGAGCGGCTCCAAATAGCTGTTTGGCGCGGTCGATCGCTATTTGCTCGATGCCGTCAATAAATTCGCAGCCGCCGTAGTACCGTTTTGCTGGCAGTCCTTCGGCGTATTTATTGGTGAGGACTGAGCCTTGAGCTGCCATTACTGCAGACGAGGTAAAGTTTTCGCTGGCGATGAGTTCTAGGTGGTCTCGCTGCCGCTGGAGCTCTTGCCCGATTAAATCGGCAATTAGCGGATCGGTTTTGGAAAGGAATTCTAAGTTACTGTCCGTCACAATAATCAACCTCTTGAAAAATTTGGGATTGGGAATTGGGGATCTTATACCGTACTACGGATTTCGCACCATTGACATAAATATTACATTGTGTTCAGGGTAAGCCGTTTGTCTCCAACTGCTGACATACAATGAAATTACTGGTGTGAAACCTGCCGGAGGTATCAAATGTTAGTCATTTTAATGGAAAATCAGATGCTTGCCCCTCAGTGTGTTTGCCAAAGTTGTTTGCTGGCCGATCGCACTGGTCAACCGCGCTGGAGCGGTGGAGAGCTTCGGTGCGGCCATCCAGTTGCTAAACCTACGGAAAATTTGCCCGATCGGTACGAGTGTCAAATGGGCTTCACTATCGCTAATATTAAATAACAAAGCCTGCATCGGGTAGTTGAGGCTGCTCCCCGCTGAGTTAAAAGCAAGTTCCGGGCGAGTCGGAACACAAACCCTGCTGCTGCGTTATCCTGAGTTTAATGGAATTGATAGTTAATCGATCGACTCAGGAGAGTTCATTATGACTTGGCGCGGATCTACAACTGTTCCAGACCGGATTTTTGCTTCTTTGCCTTATTTGCTCCCGCTGATTGACGGGCTGTCGTTTGGCAGGTTTCTGTTTGCCCAGTTTCCTGTCTTGCAACTGTTTTTTGTCCCGCTAGCTCCTTTGCTTCAGATTTATAGTTTGCCATTAGCTAGCTTGATTATCTTCTTTGCCCTGTATTTAGGAGTAGTTAGAAACGAAAACATCAGTCACTTCATTCGTTTTAATGCGATGCAGGCGATTCTTTTAGACATTGTTTTGATCCTGTGCCGTCTGGTTTTGCCGATTTTTTCTAACGGCTTACAAGTCGCATTTATTACGGAAACTCTGTATAACATGGTGTTTTTGGGCGCTTTTTCTGCATTTGTATATGCAGTCGTTCAGTCGCTTTTGGGACGCTATGCAGAGATTCCTCCGCTTTCGGATGCTGTTTATATGCAGGTTCGTTAGTCAATTGGCAGTTGACAGTTGATAGTTGTTGGTGATAATTACCAATTACCAATAACTACTGTATTTTCAAGACTGCCGATGCCTTCAATTTCAATGCGGACTCGATCGCCTATTTGTAGCGGCCCTACTCCTTGCGGCGTTCCAGTCAGTATCACATCGCCGGGAATTAGGGTCATTATTTGACTGATGTAGGAGACGAGAAAGTCTGGGGAAAATACCATGCGATCGATCTGGGATGACTGTACGGGTCGCTCGCTCTCATTGACAAAAGTCTGCAATTGTGCAGCGGGACTCAATTCGCGGACAATCCAAGGCCCCAAGGGACAAAATGTATCGAACCCTTTGGCCCTCGCCCACTGGTTGTCCCGCTTTTGCAAATCTCTGGCTGTTACGTCATTGGCGATAGTATAGCCCCAAATTTTGCTGTGTGCTTGTTCGGGAGTGCAGTTGGTACAATGTTCGCCAATTACCAGGGCCAATTCTCCTTCGTAGTCTACCCTTTCCGACTGCTGCGGATAGCGAATCGCTCCACCTGGGGGGATGACAGCACTCGGAGGCTTGAAAAACAGTAGGGGTTCAGCAGGTACTGGGGTTCCCATCTCGGCGGCGTGATCGACATAATTTTTGCCTACGGCTACAATTTTTGAGGGAGAGCACGGGGCGAGAATTTGGTAAGTATCTGGTGAAAGTTCCACATCAGTTGGTTGTCCTTTTAACCACGGAGGTGCATCAAATACTTGAACGCTGTGGCTAAGTTGCAGTAAACCGTAATGGATGTGTCCTTGTGTTGTTTTAACTCGAACGTAGCGCTGGGCCATAGGTTATACCATTTTAGATTTTAGGTTTTAGATTCTAGATTCAAAAAGACTTGCGCAAGTCCTAAATAGAATATATATAAACATGGATCTTGGGAAAATTACTGAAAATTTATTGCTCGATCGACCTTCTTGATTTTTGCTGTAGGATTGTCAAATCGATTTCTGTGCAAATTCCGTGCAGCGGTTTGTCCCAGGAGTCAACTGGTAGTTGGGCGACCAAGGCAAATTCAAAGATTGTGCCGATCGCAATTTTTGATTCCCACTCAGCTAAACTGAACATTCTGTCGTAATAGCCGCCGCCGTAGCCCAAGCGATAGCCGCGAACATCGCAGCCTACTGCGGGTACGAGCATTAAATCTACTTCTGAGTGGTCTATTTTAGGAGCATCCGGCAGGGGTTCGAGTATGCCATAAGCTCCAGTATGTAAACCATCTCCGGGCTGCCAGATGTGCCAGGATAGCTCTTTGCCGACACAGCGGGGAAATCCCCATTTTTTAGGGGTGGGAATGGCATTTGTGGGACAGGCATCTTGCCTGTCTCCAGAATTGAGCAGCCAAGATGCCTCCTCCACAGAAGATGTAAATAGGGGACTTAAATCGGGTTCTTGGCGGCTACTGAAGTAGGCGAGGATTGTTTTTGCTTGGGTGAATATGAGTGAGTTTTGCAGGCGGTTGCAGAGTCTCGCGCTTTTTTGTCTCCATTCTTGTGCTGATAGGGATTTGCGGGTGTTGAGGAGCGATTTTCTTAATTCGGTTTTAGTTAATGAAGGTTCAGCAGTATTCATATTTGCGATCAAATCTCTCGTTTGACTTCCAGTCCGACAGGGGTTTTCAACCCCTGTCTCACAGCGAAAGTCCTCTTTTAGAGGACTACAATTAATTGCCTTTTCATCACATTCTGTAGTCGGTTTTAACTCACATCTTGCACCATTCTCAAGAACAGGCAAGATGCCTGTTCCACAAAGAGTGAATTTTCTTGTGGAACAGGCATCTTGCCTGTTCCTAAACAAGTAATTGAGAATGGTGCAACATCTCAATTTTAACCGACTTTAGCTTTTAGGCAGGGGTTGAAACCCCTGCCGGACTGTCGGAAAGTATCAACAAACTGGATTTGATATTACATATTGTCTCACCACAGGACAAAGATTGAATAAACTTTCATTCTCCTGTTCTTCTATTTCAACTAACGATCGCCTCCCCAAAGATTGCAGCCCGTTGAATAACTCCGAGGGCGATAAATCGGCATCTTGTAGCAATTGCTCTATTGAAACTGAATTTGCTTCGCGGCTGAGGCGACTGATGAGTTTTTTTTCTAATTCTGACAAACGATTTATCTGCGGGTGCAATGTTGCTGCCAATTCTTCCCCTAAGAATAGCATATCATATTTCAAAAATTCTGCAACCCTACCTCGGAATATTTCTTGAATGGTGGTGGCGACTATTTTTAACCACAATGGATTGCCTCGGTAGGCGTTAATTAAGTTTTCCCATTGTTCGGGATTGAGTAAACTTTTTTGTCGGAAAATTTCGGCTGCTGCTGCACCTATGCCTTTGAGTTTCAAGGTGCGAACTGGTGATTTTTTTCCTTTTAAAGCGGTAATTTCTCTGGGTGGTTCCCAACTATTGAGGATTAAACAACTGTTGTGGGTTGTTTCTCCGATTTGTCTGAATAAAATGCTATAATTTTCGCATTCTGGGCGGTAATTTCCTGCTAATTGTCCGCTGCTGAGAATGGTTTGCACGTCGTCGAGGATAATAAGACAGCGGTTTTTTCGCAGAAACTCCATTAACAGGGAAAGTCGCTCGGGGATGCTGCTAGGGATTTCGATTTCGGGTTGATTTAAAAGAAATTCTAGGAGATTTTTTAGGGTTGTTTCTAAGGGTGGGGAGTGGCGGAGACTTCGCCAGATGACGTATTCAAAGTTATGCTGAATTTGTGGGATGAGGTGGAGGGAAAGTGCGGTTTTGCCGATACCGCTGAGTCCTGATATTGTTGCAAGGGTGCACTTTTCTTGGACGATCCATTTTTCCAGGGTGGCGAGTTCGGATGTGCGATCGGACAATGATGAAATATGAGGTGCGTCTGCTAAGTCTAGTCGGGTTTGGGGTTGGGATGTGTCTGAGGTGGGGGTTGAGGGCGATCGATCTTTTGGAACTTCTGAAGATTGGGTATCTGTACAAACATTGACGTTACCAATGTGTAGAAAATCATTGCCAAAATTTGATGATACGATGAATAATTGTCGTCTCTCAAGTGCCGAGCGTAAATTCGATGGAGTAACTTCTTCACCTAATACATTTGATAAACGCTTCCATAATTTTGAGGCGATATTTCTGACGTGACCTTCACTACAATATGATGTTTTTGCGATTTGAGAGTATTTTTGACCTTCCCATACACCCCGCAGGATAGCTTTTTGCAGATCGTCCAAGTGCTCTCCTGTTTTGGCGAAAACCATTTCGTCGGCAAATCTCAAGACTTCTTTAACGTCCATTGGTTAAGTATGTATGGAGGTCTTGGCTATTTTATCATATTTTTTATGACATTTTCTGCTGTCAGTGACATTTTCTGACATTTTCTGACATTATTTTAACTAAAAATTTTAATAAATAGTGATATTTTATGATTTTACAAAACAAAAAAATAACGGATAATACATAATCAAACCCCTAGCAATTTAAATGCGAACCATAGTTTTGCCAAAATGGTTAATACTAAAGAGCCTGAATTGCACAATAAATTCAGCGAGGGATTTACCTTAGTTGAACTGCTTGTTGTTATCGCAATAATTGGCATTTTATCGGCAATTGCTCTGCCTATATATTTGTGGCAAATCCAAAAAGCCAAGCAGGTTGAGCCCAAAATATACACAGCAAGTTGCTTGCGAGTACAACAAGCATCTTATGAAGGATATGGAAATATTGCAGGAGAAGAAAATGCACAATTAGAAGAACAAGTTTTTAGCACAAACAACAAATACACAGTCAATGCTACTTTGTACAAATCTCAAAATCCAGAGGAGTTAGTTCAAGCTGTTATATGCTGTGTAGCAACTTCGAGAAAGGAAGGTGATTCTTCCTATGCACAAGCTTTGGTTTATACCAATACAAATCAAGTAGTTTCAACAACTTGCGACCAAGTTGCATCTGTCAAGCCATGATTAAAAAATTACCAAATCTCACTGCTGCTGTTCTCGCATCAAGTATTTTTTCTCTGTCTTTACCAAGCAATGCACAAGCAGGAGTGCTTGGCGGTATTAATATGGCAAGAGCCTGCCAACAACAAACTCTTGTCGCCTATTTCGGCGCTGTATTAGTGGGAAATAATCCAAACGCTTACTCATGGCGTTGTCGTGTCTACGCCACTCCATTGAACTGGCCGACTTTGTGGGAATCTTCAGTCGATATGACGCGGGCTTGTAGAAGTCAATACAATAATAGTAGAGCATTTGCTGAAACAACTAATTGGCAAAGCCCGTATTCATGGCGGTGTCGCGTCAATTAAGAGTTTTTGTCTCACGCCATCCCAGAGATGACTAGGGGTTTGTGAGGAATAAGTAAGAAAATCAAGAGCGATCGCCCTTCGATTCCTAAAGTACGATCGCCCTTTCTTTTCCCTCATCCCGTCAAGCGATCGCCCTTCCTTCACTGAGGTGCGATCGCCTTCATAATATCACAGTCTCAAACTATTTCCGAGGCTAAAAGCCTACCATCAACTCGCTCATATTCATCTTCCAGTAGCCACGAGTGAGCCTCATCGTAACTTGAACTTAAAAACAGCGGTTTATAATTCGCCGATGGCTCGTAAATACAACACTTACTATTTTTGCCACCCACTAACATCAGAATTCGAGGCGGGAAAACAATCGGATCTACCCACAACTCGATAAATTCCCAATCATTGATTTGTTCGACGAGGTTTTGTGCGGGGGATAACATGGTAATTATTAGTTTTTTTGATGATTTTAATTATTTATCCCCTAGATCGAAGTTCATCAAATTCTGCTTCTGAATCTTCCTTAGTAAAAATTACATCCTCATAAATAGCATCAATACCTGTGCGAAAATCTACACTAGCCAAGTGAAGTTCGCTTCCTTGAGTATAGGAATACAAAACCCACAAGCCTTCAGCATTACGGCGAAAACACTCTACCCGCTCACGTTTTTGGCTAATTAACACATACTCTTGAAGCGTTTCTAATTCTTGATAGTCAGCAAACTTATCGCCCCGATCGAATCCTTCAGTACCATTTGACAAAACCTCGACAATTAAACAAGGATATCTTTTAAAAGATTGAAAGGCCTTGTCCCGTTCATCGCACGTTACCATCACGTCAGGATAGTAGTAAATATTCTTAGATTCAATCCTAGCTTTCATGTCAGACATATAAACACGACAGCCACTACCCCGAACATGGTTTCTCAACAAGGTAACTAAGTTGACAGTAACAGTTACATGAGCGTCATTTGCACCTGCCATTGCATAGACTTCGCCCTGAATATACTCATGTTTGAGCGGACTGAGTTCTTCTAACTTCAGATACTCTTCCGGCGAGATATAATTGTGCGTGCGATCGGCAATCATGGGCTTTCTGTGAATTTCAGTTTTCGATGATTTCAGTCGAGGTACTCTTATTATAGCACTTTTCAATTCTAGGAAATACAGGACACGGCTGAAATACAGGACACGGCAGTGCCGTGTCCCTACCCTATATCTGTAGTTCACTCAACTGAGAAATGCTATATATCATACCTACACAGCCCCAATTCCAGCAACCGTTTTTGAAGTTTAACAACATCGGAACCCGAAGCACCTAATTTTAAAATTTGCACAACCTGTTTTCCTTTGATACTATCGGCAAATTAATTTTTGCTTCCAATTATACCAAAACAATAATTTCCCCAACTATTTGATTAATTCGGCCTCAGTCAGCAGCACAAAATCGCGCGGATTTTTTAACACAAAACAGTCATTTTCTTTAATTAAATCGCCCAAACAGGTTACGGGCGATCGCTCTTCATAAGCCTTGACAGCCAAGTGATAATCAGATCCGCTCAATTCCAGATTAATCTTTCTCAGCTTCCCCACCACAAACCCCATTAATGTAATTTTGCCGATCGCCGATTCTTCCCCGTGCACTTTATTAATCCATCCTTGGATTGCAACATTAGGCAATGAAGTGATTAAATCGCTGAGAATATCTAATTGAGAACGATTTTCTACAACTTCTAGCGTCTTGAAAGCTTCACCCATAAGCTGAGGGGCATCAAATTCTTGTCTCAAAGGCTGCTTGATTTCAAAAAGCTCACCAGCATCATCCTTTTTGTGCCAAATCCAAGTATTTTCATACACTAAAGCAACTTTTTGCCAGCCATTGGTCTCTAAGTGTGCCCCTAGCACATTTGGATCTATAGTTTGGAAAATTTCATTGTCTTTTACAGTTACTTTCACGGTAAACCTCCTTGACTAAGACGCTGCATAATAGACTTAAGAGCCTCTACAGTGAACTGATTAGAGCGGGGTAACTCAACTGTTACATTCGCTGTATTGAGTCTTTCTGGCTGTCCCCGCAGCGACACCCAGTAGGCACAATACCTCATGCACATTTCGTCTTCAGACTGCTGCAACCAGTTTTCTAAATTTTCCGGCACTAAAACTACAACTAACAGGCGCGGTACCTGGGAATTGATTATCAAATCCCTGTAGTTTTTTATCCTCACCGGATATCGGATGAACTGCCCGTCGAGTACATCCCTTGAGGTACATTTTAACTGTAAGTTAAGCTCAGGGGAAAAAACTATTCCCTCACCGCCCCTTGCCACGATCTTCAAATCAATGCTGTCGTCATCTACCTCTGGCTGACTGACAGAAAAACCCCCTACTGCTGCAACGGCACGTACATAAGCTTTGCTAAAAAGTTCTTTCTGCTGGTTCAGTTCCATCCTACAATAAACCTGTTGCGAAAATAATTTATTTTACAATAAACCTGTTGCAAAAGTAATTTTGACCGGAGAACTCGCCCCTGATGCCGCTCGATTGATATGATTTATTAGTCCCTCTATGCTAGGAATTAGTTTGTGTAGTAGCGGTTTCAATCGCCGAATATTATCAGTGAATTTTAACCTTAATTTGTATACTTTCTTAGTCACTTATAGAGAGACTTCGTTTGTGTAGGAGAGGTTTCAACTGCCGACTATTATAAATGAAGTTTCTCACCAGGATTTGGTATTATTCCTAAAAAAACCCGGTTTCTTCAAGAAACCGGGTTTTTCACACTTACGCTGCGTGTTTTCGATACCAATCAATCGTATTTTTCAACCCATCCTTAAACTGCACCTCCGCAACAAAACCAAACCTTTCCTTAGCCCTTTGCGTATCCAAACAGCGGCGCGGCTGACCGTTCGGTTTGTCTGTTTCCCAAACAATTTCTCCCTCAAATCCCATCAATTCGCAAATCATTTCCACTAAATCGCGAATTTTAACTTCGCTATTGGTTCCCAAATTAACCGGGTCAGATTCACTGTAAGATTGAGCCGCCATCACAATTCCCCGCGCGGCATCTGTGGAATACAAAAACTCGCGGCTAGGGCTGCCGTCGCCCCAAACTGGCAGTGTTTTGTCTCCCCTTTCTTGGGCTTCGTGGACTTTGCGAATTAATGCGGGGATGACGTGGGAACTTTTCGGGTCAAAGTTATCTTCCGGGCCGTACAGATTTACTGGTAGCAAGTAGATACCGTTGAATCCGTACTGCTGGCGGTAGGATTGCAGTTGCACTAATAAGGCTTTTTTGGCAATTCCGTAAGGTGCGTTAGTTACCTCTGGATAGCCGTTCCACAGGTCGTCTTCTTTGAAAGGAACTGGGGTGAAGTTGGGATAAGCGCAAATCGTGCCGACGCAGACAAATTTTTCGACTCCTGCTTCGTAGGCGGCGTGGATTAGTTGCACGCCCATCATCAAATTATCGTAAAATAATTCAGCGGGTTTGAGTTGGTTTAAGCCGATGCCGCCGACGTGGGCGGCGAGGTGAATGATCATATCTTGTTGGCCGGCGGCGCGCTTGCAGTTTTCCATGACGCGGAGGTCGCAGTCGCGCGATCGAGTCACCGAAATTTTATCAGCATCGGCCCCTGCTTTCACTAACTGATCGATTACCTGACGGCCCAAGAAACCGGCGCCGCCCGTGACTAGAATGCGTTTGCTGCTTAAATCCAAGCTGGTCATAATTTTAGCCTCGGGATTTTGAATAAGGGTCGATCGACAATTTCAATTCTAAAGTTGTTGCTTTAGCAAAAAAAGCTTTCAGCTACAGAACCCGCTTGCCCACAAATCTGTTTTAGCTGCCGCAGATAGGGAGAATGTGATCCCTGCACACCCGAAAGTTAGATTTATGAGCCGCGAGTCCTCAACTATCATTTTAATGTTTTTGTTAGTCCGCACACCCGAAAATTTGGCGCTCAATTAAGCTGGTTCTTTGAATGCCCAGCACGCTCATGATTAGATGAGCGAAAAAAAACCATAGTATCTTGTTGGGGCGGGTGCCGGTTCAGATCGCTAGATACAAGTCGCCAGATACAAGCGAGTAGAGCAGTGAGTTCACCCGCCCTCCCATGTAATGTTTATTTGTCGCCACCTAGTTAGCTGAACCCGTAGAGAATATGAATTCTTGTAAATTCCCTCAATAATCAGGTAGTAATAGGTGTGTTTACATAAGCTACCGTTTAAAACTAGCGTTGAAGCATCAGGCTTCTTACAGAAGTTTTGTAGTAAACGTAACGCAATAGTCACCCGAAAGACAATGTGTTGAATAGCGCTTTCAATATTTTGTTGAAAGCTTTGAGAGATACCTCCCGATGGGTCGAGCTTAGGGCAAGACCCGATCGGCCCTACACAGTAAATTTGGGAGAATTCCTAGATTTACCGGCTTAAATGTATCTGTAACAATCCTCTGATCATTTATGAACTCTGTGTAGGGGCAATCCCCCGGTGCGAGCCTTTCGCGGGGGTAGACACGGGGTACTACCCCTAGAAATTGTTCGCGCTGACGGCTTTGCTTAGCGACTTAATCAAATCCGTTGCCCGAACCCCGAGCTTGCTGGTCTAAAGCTTTCATGTCAGCATCTACCATTAAATGTACTAACTCCTGAAAAGTTACAGAAGGTTCCCAATTTAATTGCTGGCGCGCCTTAGTCGAATCGCCAATCAACAGTTCCACTTCGGCAGGACGCAAGTAGCGTTCGTCAAACTCCACATATTTTTGCCAATCTAAATTGACGTAAGTAAAAGCCAAATCGAGAAATTCCTTAATGGAATGGGTCTCGTTAGTAGCAATGACATAATCGTCAGGCTTGTCTTGTTGCAGCATCAGCCACATCGCCCGCACGTAGTCTTTAGCATAGCCCCAGTCCCGCTTAGACTCGAGATTGCCCAAGTAAATCTTTTTCTGCTTGCCGGCAACTATTCTGGCAAGGGCGCGAGTAATTTTGCGAGTTACAAAAGTTTCGCCGCGGCGGGGAGATTCGTGATTGAACAAGATGCCGTTGCAGGCAAAAAGTCCGTAAGATTCGCGATAATTTACTGTTTGCCAGTGACCATAAACTTTGGCGCAGGCGTAGGGACTTCTGGGATAAAAAGGAGTTGTTTCCTTCTGCGGAACTTCCTGCACCAAACCGTACATTTCCGAAGAACCTGCTTGATAGAACCGCACTTCTATGCCGGTGCGGCGCTGATAGTCCCGAATTGCTTCTAGCAGGCGCAATACTCCCATGCCTACTGTGTCAACCGTATATTCCGGCGAGTCAAAACTGACTCGAACGTGAGATTGAGCCCCTAAGTTATAAATTTCTACCGGCTCAACTTCTTCCAATATCCGGCGCAGAGTAGTGCCGTCGGTTAAGTCGCCGTAGTGCAGAAACAACTGCGCGCCCTCGCTGTGAGGATCGACATAAATGTGGTCAATTCGATCGGTATTGAAACTAGAACTGCGCCGGATAATGCCGTGAACTTCATATCCTTTCTCTAACAGTAATTCGCTCAAGTAGGATCCGTCTTGACCTGTAATACCTGTTATTAGCGCTCGCTTGCGTTGCGTCATCTGATTTTCCTTTGACAGGCTGTTTTAATTCACTTCGGAGTTTCCGGGCAGAGGCTGTTGTTGCCTGCCAGGTCTATTCTCAAACTCTACGTTAACTCACAATTCTTCGATGGGTACCAAGGAACTGTTTAGTTTTGACAAAGAGTTGGTCGCTTGCTGTCAGTAGTCAGCATCAGTGGCCAGTAACAAACAAAACTAACTACTGATTGCTGACTGCGGACCAAATTTAATATGCGCCGTTATTTTTGGGAAAAATCACAACTCCAATTGTTTTGAAAAGAATCCACATATCCATCCAAAGGTTTTTGTCATTTGCGTAATAGAGGTCGATTTGGACTCGGCGGGGATAGGGAATGTCGTTGCGACCGGACACTTGCCACAAGCCTGTAATTCCAGGTCTTATGGTAAGAATTTTGTTGATGTGACGGCCGTATCTCGGCAGTTCTTCTTCAACTAAAGGTCTCGGCCCGACGACGCTCATATCTCCTTTTAAAACATTCCAAAACTGGGGAAACTCGTCTAAACTGGTCATTCGTAAAAATCTTCCAATCCCGGTAATTCGAGGGTCTTGTTTTAGTTTGAAATTGTCCTCAAACTCTTGACGCAAATGCGGAGAATTTTCCATGATTTCCAGCAATATGTCGTCCGCATTTTCCACCATCGTTCTGAATTTAAGGCAATAAAACCTTTTACGGTTTTTGCCTACTCGTTCCTGTACGTAAAAAATAGGCCCGGACGAGCTTAAGGCGATCAAGAAAGCCAAAAGCAGGTAAACGGGAGCAAACAGGATCAGAACCGATAAGGAAAACAGGATGTCAAATAACCGCTTGAAAAGTTCTCCGTCGAGGCTCTGTAGAGAACGACTTATGAGTCTATCTCCTTGCAGGACAGGCCCAAAACCGCGTCTTGCGATCGCTCGAATTACCTTGCCGGAGATTAGTTGGCTGTCGGCAGTCATCTTACTCCTTCACTTCACACCACACACAGTCCTGATCATAAAGCCTCAAGACGCTTTGTTCTCTCAATTATGTTTCCAATACTCAATTTTCTGCATTCTGAATACTTGATTCGGCAGAATGCAGCTATGTTGAAGCCAGCGGAAGCTTAAGGCATAAGGCTTCTGAAGAAAGAAGTCCGATGGAAGCCGTCAAGCGTCAAGAGGGGACAAGGCACTTATGCAGAGGGCTTCTGAAGGCACTTATGCAAAAGAAAGATTTTTCCTTTGTGGCCTTGTGGCCTGGTGGCCTTCTACCACTCGGACCCTCGGACACTCTCTCCACTCCCAGACGCGGTAAAAAAATCGCGGGATTGAAATTCCTGATAGCAGCGTTCGACAAAAGCTAGATAGCGCTGCCCAAAGACTTCGGGGGCAAACTGTTGAGCGCGCAACCTGCAGCTTTCTGGTTCAAATTTGTCTTGCAACTGCTCAAATTCTTCGACAGCTTCGACTAATGCTGCTGCGGTTTGGGAGGAAAAAAATAAACCTGTCCCTGTCTCTGGGTGTTGCCGAATGTCGAGCACTGTCTCCAAAGCGCCCCCTGCTGCATAGGAAATTATCGGTGTTCCGCAAGCTTGAGCTTCTACTAAAGCTATGCCAAAATCTTCGCAAGCTGCATAGACAAAGGCTTTCGCCTCTGCCATGTACTTTTCAACTATGGAGGCGGGCTGCCAGCCGAGCACTTGCACGTTGGGTTTGGCGAGAAGCCGAATCATTTCTAATTCTGGCCCGGTGCCGATGACAATTAGAGTATGCCCGAGTTGATTGAATGCTTGGACGATCGCACTAACGTTTTTGTAACTTACCAATCGGCAAACTGTGACGTAAAAGTCTTGTTTTTGCCGCATCAAGGAAAATCTCTCGATATCTACCGGCGGATAAATCACCTCGGCCCGCCGCCGGTAGCACCGCCAAATTCGGCGCGCCGTGTGTTGGGAGTTGGCGATGAAATAATCAACGCGGTTGGCGGAAATTACGTCCCACTGTCGCAGTCGATGCAACAAATATCGCGTCAGCAGCCCCGGGATGCCCCGTCCGGCTTTGCTGCTGCGCAAATAGTCAAAAGTTAAGTCCCAAGCGTAGCGCATGGGTGTGTGGCAGTAGCAGACGTGCAGTTGCTGGGGACTGCTGAGGATGCCTTTGGCGACGGCGTGGGAGGATGAGAGGATGATATCGTATTCTCGCAGATCTAGTTGTTCGATCGCCATCGGCAGAAAAGGCAAATATTTTTGGACGCCACTGCGGGCCTTGGGAAAGTGCTGCAAAAATGTTGTGCCAATCTGTCGCCCGAAAAGATAGCTTTCGGGATTGGCTGATTCAAAGTCGATGAGGGCATAGACATCTGCCTCGTCTACGTGTTTGAGGATTTCCTGCACTACGAGTTCGGAACCGCCAGTAGCTAAGGGCGTCAACCATTCGTGAACTAGGGCGTATTTGAGTTTTTTCACTTGTATGTAGCCGATCGAACGATTTGTTAGCGCCTGTTCTGTCAATATTAGTCTTACTGAGGAATCACTTACGCAATATCGGGCCATCAACCAGGTTTCTATGTAGGTATCTTCAAACTGAGATGTTGCACCATTCTCAATTACTTGTTTAGGAACAGGCAAGATGCCTGTTCCACAAGAAAATTCACTCTTTGTGGAACAGGCATCTTGCCTGTTCTTGAGAATGGTGCAAGATGTGAGTCAAACCAAGGATTTTGGGAATAAACGGGGTTTTTGTGAAATCAGCGACAGCAAAACTGCACTCTCGGGCAGTGATTTCCCCAATTGTTGACAAGAAATACTATTAGGCGGAATACTGAAGGTGATTTGCGAGCGCCTAAATCTTCGGAACGGGCGCGGGGCTCAATGTGGTGTGAGGAAAAAATGTCCAAATTTTTGTGGAAGGGACTTTTACTTAGTCCCGCAGTATTGGCAGCAAGTTTGGTCGTATCTTCGACCGCGCTAGCAGCAGAGCAACCTGTAGAAATTGCTGCGGCAGCTCAAGCTAATCTGCAATTAGCAGGTGCTGCAACCGAGGCGGCAAAGCCTGAGACGGCAAAGCCTGAGACTGCCGAACCAGTGTCACTAGCTAGCAACTTGACTGTTGAAACTATTGAGAAAGAAAGTGCGAACCTTTACGAGGGCTTCGTTAACGAGCCGATTGCCCCAGTTGCCGAACAGGCAAAAGCACCGTCCAACGCAGTTGCAGCAGATTTAAGCGAAACCAAACCTGCAGTCGCGCCCGCAAATTTAAGTGTCGAACAACCTGTCGCGGAGCAAATCCCCGCAGTCGCGCCCGCAAACTTAAGCGAAACGCAACCCGCCGTAGCACCGACTAATTTAAACGCAGAAAAAGCGGCCGCACAACCCGAGGAGATTTCCCAATCGAGTGCTCCAAGTGCCCAACCTCAAGCAGAGTCAAATGTTTTAGAACAAATCAACGAATACAGCACAGAAGGCAGCGGCAGCGAAGATGCGGTTGGCCAAGTAACCTCTGTTTCGCAACTTTCCGACGTTCGACCGACCGATTGGGCCTTCCAAGCTTTGCAGTCTCTAGTAGAGCGCTACGGGTGCATAGCTGGCTATCCTGACGGCACTTTCCGCGGCAACCGGGCGATGACTCGCTACGAGTTTGCAGCGGGTTTAAATGCGTGTTTGGATAAGGTGAGCCAGTTTATTCAAGGTTCGAGAACTCGGGTGATGCGAGAAGATTTAGCTTCTATGCAAAGGTTGCAAGAAGAATTTGCGGCGGAATTGGCAACTTTGCGCGGCCGCGTCGATGTTTTGGAAGCGCGCGCCTCTGAATTAGAAGCAAATCAGTTTTCAACTACGACTAAACTCAACGGCGAAGTGATATTTGGTTTGACGGGTATCGCCAGGGGAGATGATGCCGAGGGGCGCGAAGCTGATAAAACGACGGCTTTTGGCAGCAGGGTTCGTCTCAATTTTGACACGAGTTTTTCTGGAAAAGATTTGCTGAGAACTCGATTGCAAGTTTTAAATTTGGGTTCGTTTTCTACTAATAATACGAAAACTGCTGAAGGGGAATTGCGGTTTAATGCTGGGCCTTTTGCGGAGGCTAGCAATACTGTAGGTTTAGATGCGCTGCTTTACCAATTCCCTCTGGGCAAAAGCACTACTGTAATTCTAGAAGCCAACGCCGGCGCTGCTGATGATTTTGCTAACACTGGCAACCCTTACTTTGACGGAGACGGCAGCTACGGCGCTCTTTCTAACTTCGGTACTCGCAACCCGATTTACTATTTGATTGGTGGTTCTGGCATCGCTATGCGACATCAGTTTGGGGACAAACTCGAACTGAGTTTGGGATATTTGGTCGGCAATGCTGCGAACCCGACGCAGGGTAACGGTTTGTTCAACGGTTCTTACGGCGGTTTGGCTCAGTTGACTTTCAAACCGAGCGACAGCATGGTTTTAGGTTTAACTTACGTTAATTCCTACAATTTCGTCACGAATACCGGCAGCAATGCTTCTAATTTCCCGGGGCGTCTCGGTTCCTTCGGGCTCGACAGCGATAGCAATCTGCCAGTTTCTAGCAATTCCTACGGCGCGCAAGCTTCGTGGCGGTTGAACCGGGGATTTGCAATTGGCGGTTGGGCGGGTTACACTAATCAGCGCATTTTATCGAACTTGGCTACTCCTACGGGTTCTGTGCAGCGGGGTGACCAAAAAATCTGGAACTGGGCAGTTACTTTGGCTTTTCCCGATTTGTTGAAAGAAGGAAATGTGGCGGGGATTTTGGTAGGTATGGAGCCGCGGGTAACGAGTTCTACTAATCGGACTTTGCCGGAAGATAAGGATACTTCGCTGCACGTTGAAGGTTTCTATCAGTTTAAGTTGAGCGACAATATTTCTATCACTCCTGGTCTGATTTTGCTGACTGCTCCCGACCACAATAAGAATAATTCTGATTTGCTGATTGGGGTGGTCAGAACGACGTTTACTTTCTAGGGGCTTGGGTTTAAGGTTTCAACAGAAACGACCAGCTTTAGCAAAAGCTGGTCTGCACAAATAGTTAAATCCGTTGTGTTCCCACAGTGTTTTTCTCACAGTGAGGGAGGAAACCCAAGTTGCACGTTTCTTTGCACCGGGCTCTCAAAGAAATATCATCTCTCTTAAGCGGTATTTTAACAACAAAAATTAAAATTTTTTAATAAAACTTTACATTACCGGCGAATATAATTGTGAGGGGGCGATCGCAGTCTCGGTTACTTTGTATAATCCAACAAAGTTTCAAAAACCCGGTTTCTGCGTAGGTTTATGGCTACCAAACCGATTATTGTGCCTAAAAACCAAGTTTCGATTGCCGATCAACCATTTTACTAACTTTGTATAATTTATGCCGGGGCTTGCTGCGGTCTACCCCAGACAATCCGCTCCTGCTTGTATACAACCATACCAGGTTTCGCGCCTTTGGGCTTGTATACATATTTCGGTTCTGTATAAACCACGGGGACTTGTTCGCTGTGGCGGGCGCGACTGTAGTAAGCAGTCATGTCGGCGGCAAATTGCAAATCGGTTTCTTCAGCCACAGTACCGGGTTTGAGACGCAGCAAAGCGTGGCTTCCGGGAATCTCTAGGGTGTGGAACCACAAGTCGTAGTCGTTGGCGGTGCGAAAAGTCAGTTGGTCGTTTTGGCGGTTGTTGCGCCCGATTAATAATTCAAAGCCGCTGGGGGTTTGGTAGCGGTGAAATTCGATCGCAGCATTTTTGTCTGTACTGCGGTAATCTGGTACGTCTAGATATTTTTGCTGGATCAGTTCTTCGCGGATTTCGGCGAGGGTTTGCAAATCTTGGGTGTTGCGGTAGGTTTCCAATACTGAAAGTGCGACTTCTACTTGTTCTAAATAGTCGATTTCTTCCTGTACGGCGGCTAACAAAGGTTCTACTGCAATGCGGGCTCTTTTAAGTTTTTGGTGTTTTTTGTAGATTGCTTGAGCGTTTTGAACGGCGTTTTTTTCCGGGTTTAGGGGAATGATAACTGGTTTCTCGGTTTCAAAGTCGGGGAGAGAAATTGATTTCATTCCTGGTTCCCAATGCTGCAAAGAAGCCATCAGCAAGTCGGCTTGGGATTTGTGGGTGTCTGCGTCTGCGGATTGCTGCAAGCGTTCTTTAAATGTGTTGGCTTTGAGGCGCAGTTTTGCCAGGACGTTGTTGAGTTTTTGGGTAAGCTGATGCCGCAGTTGGGCGAATACTTCTTGATTGATTTGGCCTGTGTAGTAGCTGTTAAGTAATTCTTGAACGGAAGAAGCAAGTTCGGCAACGGATTCTGTAACGGATTTAACGGATGTCAGGAAGGAGGAAGAAGCAAGAGGGGAAGAATCAGAGGGCAGGTACGGGGGCATCGCCCCTACATTGTGATTTTCTGGTGGGGGCCAATCGATGACGGTGTAGCCTTCGGGGGTAAAACTCGGGTGAAATTTGGAGTTTTCTAGGCATTGCAGCCAGTATAGCCAGCGCTGGAATAGTTGCTGCCATTGGTCGGGATTGAGGCTGTCGGTGGATTGTTCGGGATCTAAGGAAGCCGATCGAATCATTGAAAAAATTAAGGCTTTACTCAACCCTCGGTAATTCTTTAACAGATTGCGGTGTAATTGTCCAGGAACCAGGCTAATTCGTTCTTGCCAGCGGTTTTGAGATTCGCTCAGACTAGGCACTGCATCGGTCAAAGACGGGGGCATTTCGTAGGGTTGCCCGGTTTGGATGGGACGGACGGTGGATTGTTTGGCGCTGACTTGGTGGGCGCAGGTGACAACGAGGTTGTCTTGGGCGGTGAGGATGACGTTGCTGTACTTGCCCATGATTTCGGCGTACAGGTGCCAGAGGGCGGGTTCTCCGGGGCGTTTGGCGAATTGCAAGTCGATGACTCTTTCCCAGGATGAAACAGGGGCGATGGAAACTAAGGCTAAACCGCTGAGTTGATGCCGCAGTTGTTCGCTGAAGGTGAAGGTGTCGGGAATCCGGGGCGGGGGGTCGCCGACGCAGATGCGGGCGGCCACAGGATGCCAGGAAAGGTCTATCCAGCCACGCCCTTTCATGGTGCGGAGGGCTAGGGACACGGTGAAGCGATCGCGCTGGTAGACTTGTTCTAAGCGCGCTGGCAGCCATTGGGCTCGCAGTTCGCTGCAAGCTGCGGTTAAAGTTGTAAAGTCTACGGGTTGCACGGTGGCCTCTTTGCGATCGAACTATCTATTTCTATGCTGACAGATATCGGTCACATTTTACTAACTATAGCCTTTCTCAGGAACATGAGGTGTACGCTTGATAAGCGGGCATAGGGCATAGGGCATAGGGCATAGGCCTCCGTGGGCATAGGGCATACCTCACTTTATTGAGAACTGCTGTATTTACAATTCTTGTTTACTCTTGCTTCGCGTCCTACGCTAGGAAAGCGCTTCCCTAATTCCGTTAACAAATAATATTAATTCCGGTTGCATTGGAATGATTAAACCGCAGAGTACGCAGAGAACGCAGAGTTCGAGAACAGAGAGATGAATACAGGATGATGCTAACGGATTTGATATAACAAATAACTAATCAACATCTCCTAAAAAGCAGGTTTTGAACAGGAACGGTGCCTGTTCCACAATAATTATGGGAGATGTCTAATAATATCAATTCCGGCTGCGGCGAAATGATATCATTAATCATTAGTCATTAGTCATTAGTCATTAGTCATTAGTCATTAGTCATTAGTCAACAGTCAACAAGCACGGACGGTGCAACCGGAATCGATATAGCGGTTCGATCGCGTGGTGAGGTATGGGGGCGAGTCCTATGCCTATGCCCAATGCCCAATGCCCAATGCCCAATGCCCAATGCCCAATGCCCAATGCCCAATGCCCTATGCCCTATGAACACCTCATGTTACTGAGAAAGGCTATATAACAACTAACTAATAACTTCCCGAATCAATTCCAAATGTTTGTACAAAGGTGCGATCGTATTGGCGGCGATCGCCCCGCTAGCAGCAACAGCGGGCAAACCAATTCCCGGAAATGTCGAATCTCCGCAGCAAAACAGCCCCGCTAAAGGTGTTGTCGGCCCGGGAAACAAGCCGCTACCCGCCCGAATCCCGGGCCCGTAGGAACCGCGATGGCGGCGCAAAAACCGTTCGTGGGTGAGGGGTGTCCCAACTAAGGTGACTTCGCAGCGCGATCGAATATCGGGGATAATTCTCTCTAAGGCGAACCACATTACCTCGGCGCGCGCTTGTTTTTGTAGCTTGTACTCTTCGCTGGTGCGATCGAGCTTTTGCCACAAATCGTAAGGCTCGTTTCCGGGGGTATATGCGTGAATGACGTGCTTTCCCGGAGGCGCGAGGTGGGGGTCGAGGAGGGAGGGAATCGAGACTAGAACGACGTTCTGAGGGGCTGAAACGCCCATGGACCAGTCTTTGACGAAGATGTAGTGACAAGCTAAGTCCGATCGCACTCCGGCAGCATCAATTCCCAGATGCAGGTGCATGAAGCTGTCGCACTCGGGCGTCGCCTGCCGCTGTTGCCGAAACCTTTGCGGGACTGAGGTTTCAGGCAACAGTTTCAGGGTATCCCAAACGGATGCGTTGGAGACGACGGCTTTGTGCGATCGAATAATTTTGCCCGATCGCAGCCGCACGCCTGCAGCCCGGTTGTTTTCCACCAAAACTTCTGCAACGTGGGAATTTAGCAGCAACTGCCCTCCGTGGCGCTCTAAACCGCGTACCAGGGCATTTACCAAAGCTGCACTACCGCCGATCGGATAGTCTAAAACTGCATTGGGGCGATACCAGTCGGCGAACATGAATGCGACTTCGGCTGCGATCGTTCCGTCGGCGGGAAGTCCAGACAGTAGGAAGCACAACAAATTCAGCCAATTTCGGACAAAGGGATCTTTGACATTTTTGTCCATTATTTTGCTGAAAGGGCCTGCAAGTGCGATCGCCTCGCCAGCAGTTTGCAGGAAAGCCGGCGCAAATTGGCCGAGGGTAAAAACACTGCCCAAATCGAAGCGCAAAGCCAGGGAGGGTAAGGCTGTGGCAGCTTTGGCGTAGGGTTCCATGATGCGCTGGAGTTGCCGCCATTCGGCGACTGCTTCGGCGCCGCGCAGTTGTGCGAGCACTTGGGCAAATTGACTCGCACCAACGGATGTGTCGAAATCGCCTTCTGGCAAACAGCAACCCCAGGTATCGTAGGTGATGCAGGGGAGTTTTTCGCCGATCGCATCCAAAACTTGCCGCAGCGGGTTGGCAGAGGGGCTGTAGGATAATCCTGAGTACAGGGAGGGCCCGGAGTCGAAGCTAAATCCGCCGCGTTCAAAACCGTGTGCGGCCCCGCCCGCGATCGAATGGCTTTCGCAAACCACAACCTCAAAGCCATAGCGGGCGAGCATTGCAGCGCAAGTCAAGCCGCCTATCCCGCTGCCGATGATGATGATTTCTGTGTCTGTGGGGGCGATCGCAACCATGTTTTTCTCCGCTACTTCAGCTAATATTATCAATGTCTTGCAGCTTTAGGACTTAGGCATTTAACAGATGCGATCGTCCCTAGCCCTCCAAAACACAAGGGGAAGAAGCAAGCAGTTGACTGTAGGGTCGATCCCCCCTAGCCCCCCTTAATAAGGGGGGGACAAGAAGCAGTCAAAGTCCTTGTTAAAAATGGCGGGTTCAGAAGCCTTCAAAGTCCCCCTTTTTAAGGGGGATTTAGGGGGATCTAGACTCAGCTACCACCCTTAAAATACAAATCTCTATATTATTAAATGGAAAATATATCTATTCTAGAACAAGCTGCAAAATCTAATTCTAAACCATCTTCCAACGCTGTAGTCGCCGCCCTCCTAGAAGCTGAGAAAAACGCGAAAAAAAATAAAATTCGCTATGCTTTCGAGCAATTAATCGGCAACTGGCAACTCTGCTTTATCACCGGCACGAAAAAGAATCGACAAAAAGCGGGGATTGTGTTGGGTGCGGGACGTTACATCCCTCAGTGGGTGGCGAAAATTCAAATTGCTTATTCGGCCGAACCTGTTCCTGAAGGGGAAGAGAATAGCGAAATCGGCAGGGTGGAGAATTCGGTGCAAGTTGGGGCGATCGTACTAACTCTTTCGGGGCCGACTAAGTTTTTGGTTAATAAAAATATTTTAGCTTTTGATTTTACCAGAATTACGGTGAAATTGTTGGGTAAAACTGTGTATCAAGGATTTATTCGCGGTGGAGAAGCGCGGGAGGCGGAATTTTTTATTTTGAGTGTGGGGAAGCAGGCATTTTTTGCATATTTTCTGGTAGAAGATGGGATAATTGCGGCTAGGGGAAGGGGCGGCGGCTTGGCTTTGTGGGGGAGAGTTTAGGTGAAAATGTGCGATCGGGAGACAACAGTATTTATTCTGTATCTCTCGTTTGTATCGAAGTCTAGATCCCCCTAAATCCCCCTTAAGAAGGGGGACTTTGAATGCTCTTGTCCCCCCTTCTTAACGGAGACTTTGAATACTCTTGTCCCCCCCTTATTAAGGGGGGTTAGGGGGGATCAGAGCTAATAGTTAAACAGTTAAATAACCTTGTAAGGTGCGTCAGACATCGATTGTTTCGATTTCAACAGGTTTTTACGATCTGACGCACCCTACGCATTTCCTAAGCAACTCCATAGCCAGTATAGGGACGCTTGTAAGGTGGATGCAGCCCTAAAACAATGTCCTCTTTGGGTACTCCCATCTCCACTAATTCTTGACCGAGATCGGCTTCGGTCATGTTGCGTTGAATCCAGATTTTACCATCTTTGATATCTACTAAGTGAATGAAACAGTTATAAATCCGCTTGTATCCCTCCCAGCCCACATCTAAAATTTGGTAATGGTCTTGTTCTGTATCGAACAAAAGCTGACATTCAACATCCAACTCTGAATTATTATCAAGATTGGCATGAGAGGTTAAGAGTTTGCGGATAAATTGGCGGTACTGGTCTATTCTTTCCATTCGATGATTACCTCCTGAATCGGTTCATAGACGATTAACTTCACTTGATACTGTCTGATAGCTTCCTGAGTGATCTCGTTTCCCGTTGCAGGGGAATGATAAAGTCAAGGTCAATAATTCCACATTCCCCCACTTCCGACGCCCGACTCCCGACTCCCCATCGGTTTCAACCGCCGGGTGACTACCGCGCATCGCCAATTAAAATAAACGGCGACCAATAAAACGGATGGCGACCAATTTGACTCAACTTAGCTTGCCGCAATGCTTCATTTTTACTCATCCCCTTATTGATATTTTGATAAAATTCAACCATCAAATCTTTAGTAGCTGAATCAGAAACACTCCACAAACTCGCCATTACGGCTTGGGCACCCGCACGCTCAAATACATAGGCAACTCCCGATATTTCTTCACCGTTAGAATTCGCTTGCATAGCAGTTTGACACGCGCTTAAGGTGAGGAGTCTGGTGTTTTGCAATCCTAATAACGCGGCATCGGCAATATTGAATTCGCGATCGGCAAAAAGAATAGTATTCGGCTGTAAATCCACTCGGTCGGGTTTCCTACAATTTGGAGAGTTAGGCAAGCAGCAGCCTTCTGGTTGGAAACATCCGTGAGTTGATAAGTGCAAAAAGGGAAACCGAGGTGCTTGAGTTTTGAATTGGTCGAGGGTGGCAGCATTGCCGATATAGGATAAACTACCGGGAAAAATTTGGGTGATGGTCTGAACTTCCTGTGGTGAATCTGGTAAATTGTAAGGGTCACGAGTGACTGGATTTCCTAATGCTAAAACTCCGGCTTGTAAAGTAGAATTGGGAATTGACCTTGTGGAAAGGCGGGTGAGATAGTTGACGGGATATTTCTGGATGAGGAATTGGCGATTTTTCGTGTCCCAAAGGGTTTCAAAAGGGATGTAACGCAATTTTCCTGTGGCGATGATGCTCAATTGTTTGGGAGATAATGCCTGTATTTGGTCTTCGAGAGGGCGAATCAAGATATCGTATAGTTTGCCACCCGTTTCTCTGTAATCTGAAGTGAGTTCGCTTGATATTTGTTCGCGGTGTTCGGTGAGGAGTTTGTCGAATTCTGCGGGGTCGAGGGGAATTTTTTTAACACTTAAACTGTCTTTTGTCAAGACAAATAGGGCGACGGTGTTGGGGACATTTTTGACATTTGTCAGCAAGACGGGTTGAATGACAACGGTATCTGGTGCGATACTTGCTTTCAGTTGGGCGATGTCTTTGGGTGTGGTTTCAAAGAGTTCGGCGACTTCTGGGAATTGGCGGGAGATTTCTTCTGCTTTGCGGTTGACTTCTGTGTCTAATTCCCGCATTTGTCGGGAGAGATTTTCTGAGAATTTGTCTTGGAGTTGGCGGCGGAGGTATTGGAGTTGTAGATTTTTTTGATTCCACTCGTCAAGGGTTTTTTGTGCTTGGGGGTTGGCTACTTTGGCGTCAATTAAGCGGGTGTAGTCGGCGAGATCGGCTGTGGTGGTGATGTTGATCCATTGGAAAGCGCGATCGGCTTGGTTTTGATCGATGAGTAGGGAGGTGAGGGCTTTTGCTGGTCCCCTTTCAGCTTCTAAAAACTTTTGGCGATTTTCTTGCTGCAAACCACTTCGTATTTCTAAGGTAATATTGACGGATTGCTCCCAATATTTGATCGCTTGAGTCGGTTGTTTCGTATCTCGGTACACTGCACCAACATTACTCAACGTAGTAGCTTCCCCCGCGCGATCGCCCACTTCCCGCGTAATTGGCAAAGCTTGGTTGTAGTATTTTAATGCCTCTTGGGGCTGAGAAATGCTGTTGTAGACTGCACCAATATTACTCAAAGTAGTAGCTTCCCGAGAGCGAGCCCCCATTTCCCGCATAATTGGCAAAGCTTGGTTGAAGTATTTTAATGCCTCTTGGGGCTGAGAAATGCTGTCGTAGACTGCACCGATATTATTGAGAGTATCTGCTTCCTCAGCGCGATATCCCATTTCCCGCAGCATCCGTAAAGCTTGGTTATAGTAGTTCAATGCTTCTTGCGGCTGTCCAATTCTGTCATAGATTAGACCGAGATGATTTAGAGTAATAGCTTCACCCGCCTGCTCGCTTATTTCCCGGTAGATTAGTAAAGCTTTATTATAGTATTTTAAAGCCTCTTGTGGCTGTCTTACCCTGTCGTAAACTGCACCAATATTACGCAAAATATTAGATTCTCTACTACGATTACCTATCTCTTGCCAAATTAATAAAGCTTGGTTAAAGTAGTTTAATGCCTCTTGCGGCTGGGACATTTCGCCGTAGGCTGCACCCATATTACCCAAAGTATTAGCTTCCTCCCCATGAGCCCTCACTTCCCGCGTAATGAGTAAAGCTTTGTTATAGTTTTTCAAAGCTTCTTGTTGTTGTCCGATACTGCCATAAACTGTACCAAGACCATTTAATAGAGAAGCTTCTCCTGCACGATCGCCCACTTCCTGGATAATGGGTAAAGCTTGGTTAATGTATTTCAAAGCTTCTTGCGGCTGTCCAATACTTTTATAGACTGCACCGATATTATTTAGAATATTAGCTTCCCCTGCGCGGTTTTTTAATTCCTGCATAATCGATAAAGCTTGGTTGTAGTATTGCAAAGCTTCTTGCGGTTTTCCGATGCTATCAGAGACTAAACCGATATTATTGAGAGCAGCAGCTTCTCCAAAGCGATCTTTGATTTGTCTTGCTATCGAAAGAGCCTGGTTATGGTAATCCAAAGCTTGGTGATACTGACTAAGCTGGTGGTAACTGCTGCCAATTCCAAGAAGTATAATTATTGCCTTATTTCCATCAAGAAGTTCTCTTGCAATAGTAAAAGCCTGTTGAAATGTCTCTATTGCTTGTCGGGGTTGTCCTTGCCTTTCCTGTTGCCTTGCTTGCTGTATAAGTCTCTGTACTTCTTCAACCTGCGAATTTTGACTTTGCCCCCAACTAGGTTGAACCATCACCGGCACAGTCAGAGGAGTCAGACACACACCCAAAACCAAAACACTGCTAATAAATCGTTTCATAATCTTACCTACTTTTCCTCATCAAATTAACCAATCCTCTAATTGCAACCCTGGAATATTGATAAAATCACGAGTATTGTGAGTCACCAAAATATCTCCACGTGCTCTAGCAACCGCCGCAATTAAAGCATCTAATTCCCCAGTAGGTCTGCCGATCCGTCTTAACTCGCCTTGAATTATCCCAAACTCTACCGCCGCATCTCCGTCAAACGGTAAAATTTCCATTTCCCTAACAAATAGATTTAGAGCGCTCAAATTTCTTTCAATTTGCCGCGAACAATAAACTCCCTTATAGAGTTCAGCCAATACAATTGTCGGTAGGTAACACTCCAAAGACTTAGCATCAAATTCAACAATAGTAGCGGGATTGCCCTGCATCAGTGCTACACAAATATTAGTATCCAACAAATACACAGTTTATTTCCTACTAATCGTTAAAAAAGTCTATTTCTCTGCCTAAATAACTATGCCGCTCTCGGTCAATTTCGGCAAAAATTTCCCCCAGTTCAGTCTCGTATTTCCAAAGTCCAAATACTTGATGTAGACGTTTCAGCCTTTCCTCATTGCTTATTCGCGGAGATTCCGGCACCTCTATCAGAACTTCTGAACCATCAGGAATGTTCAGGTTTTCTGAAATTTCGATAATATTACCCCGTTTTATGCCTTTGATTTGCATAGTTATATGTCCTTCTTAACCAACTTTTACAAATTGTATCACTATGAGCCTCGCCAATATCTACTATTTATCCCTGAGTCCCTCAAAAACTTCTGGCTCAATTCCTGCTGCTTCTAGATTATTATCTTGACGAAACTTTTGGATTGCTTCCCAAAAATTTTGAGGTTGCTCAATCTGGCGTTCTTTCTCAAGATTAGCAATGATTTCAGTTAATTCAGCAGATACTTTAGTCAATTCTTTAGCTTTTTCAAGCAAGCGAT
Source organism: Microcoleus sp. OTE_8_concoct_300 (assembly GCF_031383065.1). NCBI lineage: Bacteria > Bacillati > Cyanobacteriota > Cyanophyceae > Oscillatoriales > Microcoleaceae > Microcoleus > Microcoleus sp. OTE_8_concoct_300. The sequence goes on from NZ_JANMZH010000065.1 coordinate 43,832, forward strand.
CGACTAACGGTGATGGCAATAACTCCAGCGGTTCATCAAAGTCATCAGAAATTGTAATTAGTCCTCGATCGCTCCCAAATCGGCTAGGTGTAGGCGAAGATTCTTCAACTTCCTGCAAAGTTTCTGCTTCAACTGTTTCTGTGATATCTTTAACGTGAATTGATTGAGATGGCATCCTTTTTCTGAGATAAATTGCAGCTATCAGGTCAGACCAAGTAAAGTTTTCAGGTAATTTATCGATTAAGCTGCGGACTTCTTCTTTAAGATTTATGGTTTCCATCGGTTTTAGTAAATAGAGTTGGGATTTTAATTCTAGTGCCACTAATATTTTACATTTGTTGCAACAGTCCGGCAAGGGTTAAAACCCCTGCCTCAAAGCTTAAGTCCTCTAAAGAGGACTGCAAGATCGAGAAGGATGCAAGATTTGAATTGAAATAGACAGGAATTACGCACTCCGACTAAAGAAACCGGGTTTTTTAGCGAATCTGCGGGCTACAACGAAATATTTTCGTAAAAAAACCCGGTTTCTGGCCCCCCAAATTCTACTCTTCAGTCCTCTTAAGAGGACTTTCGCTATGAGGCGGGGGTTTTAACCCCCGACGGACTTTTGCGATGATGCAAAGGTTTAAACCCCCGACGGACTCAATACGGAGTCGCTGCAATTGTCATCGTTTTTTTCTGCACATCAAACTGCATTTCATCCACGACAAATTGTCGTTTATTTTTCCCATCTCCAACCATAACTGACCTGATACTGTCCAACTTGTCAGGAGAAAGAACAGACTCTAGCTTCACATCCGCTTGACCTTTATTCGGATCTAGCAAGCGAAAAGCGTTCATGGGAATACCGCGCCAAGTCTCGGGACGGCCTTTCGCTGGAGTGCGATAGCCCCGAAGAATCGGCCCTCCATTCTGGCGATAAGCGTCCGCACTTTTGGGAAACACGATTTTATCAATTTGACCCAACGGGATCGGTCGCTTTTCCTGTCCTAGCTGTATCAATACTTTTTGCTCTTTCTCATCAATCTGCACAACTAGACCATCTCTTTTTCCGCCCCCTTTCATCACAATTTCCGCTTGCGTCGGCAACGCTAGGGGTATCGGCCAGCTAGCGTTAGCCTGTGCTTGTACGGATGGCAAATTCTGCTTCTGAACTTCCTGACTGGCCGCATTAACTTGTGCTGCCATACCCGCTGTTACCGTAAAAAGTGCTACAACTAGAAATGAAAGTGCTTTGCGTTTCATCGTCCCCTAAACCCCCTTCAAGGATAAGCGTTACCCGTGCTAATGTCCTAAAGTTGTACTCCACATCCCTTGAAGGTGATTCCGTGACTGCTTCTCCCCAACCTACTCCCGAATCTAATATTTTAGGCCACTTTGCCAGCGTTGTTGGCTTGCTTGGTGTCGCTTTGTTTTTCACAGGCTGGATTTATCGCTGGTCTTATTTTTACTGCTTTCAGCTAAATGTAATTACCCTCGATTTACCAGTAGAATCGTTTTTCCTAGTACCGCTTCAGGTATTTTTAGGTGATGGCTGGACTATCGTCAAAAGTACGATCGCCCTTCTGCTGACAGCCCTGGCGATTTACCTCAGTTTGTGGCTGGTTAATAGTATAAACAAGACAGTTGCTGTTAAAATTAATCGCATAGCTAGACGTTGGCGTTTCTCTGCTCGCAGAAGAAGATTAGGGTTGCTTCATGGCTTCCTGAAATCTTGGCAGCGATTTAATATCAATAGATTGAACTCAATCAAATTATTGCGATCGCTCGTTGACGAAATTATCATCGTCGGTTGGGTATTGCTAGTGTTGTTTTGGTCAGCATACCACCAAGGTATTGCCGATGCCCGACGCGATGCCGGGGAAAATTCGTCTTTACCCGCAGTTGCCTTAATCGCCAAACAAGACAACATTTCATTAGGCAGAAAACTAGATGACGACACGCTTCGATCGGCCGGCAAAGGATTTAAGGCGATTGGCGATTTAGGTTTATTTGCAGATTTGAGTCAAACAGACTACAATCATACCAAGATATCCAAAGAAAAACTCCAGAAAATCCAGTCAACCGAGGAAGGCAAGAAAAATACCCCAGAACAGTTGTTGGAGAAGTCTAAAGAACCTTTAGTTTGGCGGTTACTTTTGGAGAGAGGAAACTGGATTTATCTGTTTCCTGCTTTAACAAAAGAACAGCAAAAAAAACCTAAAGCTCGCCCGCCAGTGATTGCCATTCAACAAAGTCAATCCGGCGATCAATTGTTAATTGTAAGTCCCGAACCTTCTCAACCGTCGAAATAAAGTCGGCGCGGGTCGATCGCCAAAACCAAAGAAACCGGGTTTTTACCTCATCTGTTGGCTACAACCAAAGATTTTCGTAAAAAACCCGGTTTCTGACTACCAGCGCGTAAGTCCTATCCTGGTATCTTTAAACAGCCGATCGCACCCAAACAACCTCAAACACTCCATCAGGAATAAACCGACACAAAGCCCTCCGCCGATCGTCCGCATCTTGGCGGTTGACAAAACGGGCAATTGTATAGTGCTCAGCATTCGGTAAAATTCGGACGATCGCCCAAGAAGTGCGATCGCCCGCCTTTGACTTTTCAGGTGTTTTCCCTCGCGAATTTGAGTTGAGTTCGATCGCAGGGCGATCGGCGATCGTCGGAGAATTTGCTTTTCTGAGAGTGTTGAGGTAGCGGGCGATCGTACTTCCTTTCAGATTCGCCCCCACGCGCAGAATCAGAAACACCGCAAAGCTTTCGAGCTCTGGCCCAGTCATGCGCGCGCGATCGGCATCAAAATCCTCATCAGAGTAGCTGCGGATACCCGACAGCAGTTGCGTGATGCCAAAATCATTCAAAGCTTGTTGATAGCCGCGGTTATATTCGCTGCCGTCGCTCACAGGCTTTACCATAGAAATTGTCTCCTTGTATATGTGGGGAGCCATCAGCCAGCGCGGGCCCGACGAAAGTTCAGCGCTGGCTTTTGACTCTCTAAGAGTATATCCCATGTGCTGCATATTTACTAAAAAATATGCAGCACATTCGACAGAATGGTCTAGATACAGCACAATTACGATCGGCCTAAATAAAAAAATATTGAATTTCTGATGACCAAACGCTTTTCAACCTCTATCGCTGATGGAATTTATGACCTACTTGAGGAGTGGGCAAATGATGAACGCCGTTCAGTCAGCAGCTTAGTGGCATTCATTGTGGAACAAGCGGTGAGAGAACGCCAAAAACAAATGCAAAAACAGTCCCCACCATCCGATGAGAAACAAGATAAAAGTTGAGTGCAGTTTGTGCGATCGATCTTTTACTTTCTTCCCGGTAGAAGAGTATCTACTTGTTGCTTCTTCTTCTTCCTGATTCTTCCTTCGTGTCCTTCGCGTCTTCGCGGTTCAATAATACTAAATGAAATTTATCGGCATAGACTTAGGTTGGAGCTCAGGAGCAAGCGGCTTGTGCTGTTTGAATTGGCAAAATAACCAATTAGAATTAATAGAGTGCGATCGCCAACAATCCCTTAACGACATTCTCACCTGGCTCGACACCCAAATCTCCCCAACCGAACCAGCAATCGTCGCCGTAGACGCCCCCACAATCATCGCCAATCCAACCGGAATGCGCGAAGCAGACAAACTCACCCATAAACACTTCGGGCGCTACCACGCCGGCTGCTATCCCGCCAACCTTTCCCGCCCCTTCGCCCAAAAAACCGTAGAATTTGGCCTCAGTTTAGAAGCCAGAGGATTTGCCCACGCACCGATAATAGAAACTCAAAAACTAGGCAGATATCAAATAGAAGTCTATCCCCATCCAGCCACAATAAACTTATTTAAATTAGACAGAATCATCAAATACAAAAAAGGAAAACTGGCCGAGCGTCAACTAGAATTGATGAAACTCTGCCAGTATATTGTAGATATTTTACCGAGCCTCGAACCCTCTCTAAATCTGTCTTGTGGCACAGGCATCTTGCCTGTGAGCAGTGGCACAGGCATCTTGCCTGTGAGCAGTGGTGGCACAGGCATCTTGCCTGTGAACTGTGACACAGGCATCTTGCCTGTGAGCAGTGGCACAGGCATCTTGCCTGTGAGCAGTTCAAACCTCCCCGAAATCCCCACCAGCCTCGCCACCCTCAAAGCCTTAGAAGACAAGCTAGATGCCTTGCTGTGCGCTTATATCGGCGCGCACTGGTGGTACTGGGGAAGAGAGCGGAATTTGGTATTGGGCGATCGCACAACCGGCTACATAGTCATTCCCCAAGGGAAATAAGGAGACAGGAACAATGGCAGAATCGGGCATTGAGCATTGGGCCTGACAACAAACAGTCAACAGTCAACAGTCAACTGCCAACTGCCAACTGCCAACTGCCAACTGACTAATGTGCCCAGAGAATTACGCCAGCTTCATAAGGACTGCTGAGATTATCGTGCTTGGGCAAAACCCGCAACGACAAACCTTGCAAACCGCTAGAAGTATAAGTAATGTCAGCCGTATAAAGGCTAGCATTGTGAGAATCTTCTCCCAAATACTCCATCACCACCGGCACACCGCCGACAATATTTCCGTTAGCATCAACCGAACCTTGATAAAGTTCGACTTGCACGTCTGCAGGCGTCAATCCCATCAGATTAATCCGAGATTTAACACCGATCGACTCATTGACCTTAACTTCCTTATCCTGGGAAATATCAACAGCCTCAATCTTAATATCGTGCCACTTCGCGAGAACGTGCTTCTTCCAGTGAGACAACTCCTTCGCCGGAGCACAATTATCCGAAGTCATGGTGTGGAAGCGATCGCTCACCGGGAAATAAGCCCGCCGCGCGTAATCCTTCACCATCCGAGCAGTATTGAATAAAGGACAGTTCAAGCGAATCGAATCCTTCATTTTCTCCGTCCAACCGCGGGGAATGCCATCAGCATCCCGGTTGTAAAACAGCGGTACAACTTCCTTTTCCATCAAGTCGTACAAAGCATTCGCCTCGACATCATCCTGATACTTAGTATCTTCGTAAAACTCGCCATGTCCGATCGGCCAACCGGTACGAACATAATCAGCCTCATCCCACCATCCGTCGAGGATGCTGAGATTCGGTAAACCATTCATCGAAGCTTTCATCCCCGAAGTCCCGGAAGCTTCCCGGGGGCGGCGCGGCGTATTCAGCCACACATCGCAGCCCGACACCATCATCCGAGCGACGTTAATGTCGTAGTTTGGCAAAAAGACCATCGAGCTCATCGTGTCGTGTTCGCGGATGAAGTGAACGATATCCCGAATCAATTCCTTACCCGGAATATCCATCGGGTGAGCCTTCCCAGCAATCACAAACTGCACCGGACGGTGGCTGTCCCGCATGATCCGCATAATTCGCTCGACATCGCGCAAAAACAGTGTAGCCCGCTTGTAAGTAGCAAAGCGGCGGGCAAACCCGATCGTCAGCACCTTCGGATTAAGAGCCTCCCGCGCCCGATCGATTTCCGTTTGGGCCGCACCGCGCTCGCGCAAAGTCTTTTCGAGCCACTCCCGCGCGAACACCACCAACTCCGAGCGACAGCGTTCGTGATTCCGCCACAATTCCTCATCAGGAATCGACGACAGCCTGTCCCAGAGTCGATCTTCCTTACCGGTCATTTCCCAGTCTGGGCCGAGGTATCGATCGTACAACTCCTGAGTAGACTTCGCCACACAACTGCGAGCGTGCACCCCGTTGGTAATCGAAGTAATCGGCACTTCTTCCTGGGGCAAACCCGGCCACAACCCCTGAAACATCGGGCGCGACACCACACCGTGCAAAGCCGCCACCCCGTTGACAAAACTCGACATTTTAATTGCCAAAATTGCCATATTCAGAGGTGCGGACAAATCGCTAGTATTCTCCCGGCCCAATCCCAAAAACTGATCTTGCGACAAGCCAAACATCTTGGGATACTGACCGAGATAGTGCATCACCATATCCGGCTCGAACAAGTCAAACCCAGCAGGCACCGGCGTGTGAGTCGTAAACATACTGCTGGATATCACCACCTGTTCCGCTTCCACAAAACTCAGGTGATATTCCTCCATCAGCATCCGTATGCGTTCCAAAGCCATGAAAGCCGCGTGGCCTTCATTCATGTGATAAGCCGTAACTGTCAGCCCCAAGGCCTTGAGCATTTTCACCCCGCCGATGCCCAGCATGATTTCTTGGTGCATCCGCAGGGTTTTGTCACCGCCGTACAGTTGGTCGCTAATATCTTGGTCGTAGCGACTGTTAGGTTCAATATTTGTATCCATCAGGTACAAAGGAACCGTTCCCACTTGTACCCGCCAAATCCGGGCGTACACCTTGCGGCCGGGATAGTCTACCTCAATCCGCAATTCCGAACCGTCGGGATTGCGTTCTGGGTGCAGCGGCATATTGTAGAAATCGTTGAGCGGATAGCGTTCTTGCTGCCACCCGTCGGCGTTGAGATACTGCGAGAAATAGCCTTCTTGGTAAAGCAAACCAACGCCGACTAAGGGCAATCCCAAATCGCTAGCTGATTTGAGGTGGTCCCCTGCGAGCACGCCCAAACCGCCGGAATAGATGGGTAGGGCTTTAACTAAGCCGAATTCCATCGAAAAGTAAGCGTAGCATTCCTGCAGCTCGGTGCCGCGCTGTTTGCGGTACCAATCGCGATTTTTGAGATAATCGTCTAACTGCTGGGCGGCTCGGTTCATTTGGGCAATGAAGCCTTCGTCTTCTGCCATTTCTTGCAGTCGCTCTTGAGATATGGTTCCGAGCATCAGCACCGGGTTTTGGTTGCTCGAGTCCCAGAGGTCTCGATCGAGGCGGCGGAAGAGGTCTTTGGTATCGACGTTCCAGTCCCAGTGCAAGTTGTAGGCCAGCTTGCGCAGAGGTTCGAGGATTGGAGGTAGGGACGGGGAAACGTTAAATGTGCGAATCGGCTGCATAGACAAAGCTTTTATGTTGGAGTAGCGATATTTTCCTCTGTCTTTAGCCGCAAGTCCGTTATTCTGCACACTATTTTAAGTTTTAATCAGCGGGGGCGATCGCGATCGACTGTATCGACCATCTGTATCGGAACGAAGCCGTGCCGTGTCCCTACCCCAGCTCAGCTTTTAACTGCGGTGGCCCTGTGCAAATGCCGTGAAGCGGAGCTATCCCGTAGGGAATCGCCCCTAAAACGGCTTTTCCCACGGAAAGTAGGACGATGCCATCAAGCAGACGAAACGGAAGCGCAGGTCCTTCGATGTGAGCCAACTGGCCGTTTTCGGCTGCGATAACTGTCGCAAGAAGGCCTCGCCACCAGACCATCACGACTCGACGGCGATCTGTCTTGAGTGCGGCAACGAGTTTTCCTACAGTGGCTGCTCGTGCGACGGCTGCTGCGGCGGGACCTATGCGGGTTTCGGCGGTGGTCGCACGACTTTTTACGTGTAACGTTCGCAGGAATTGCCCTCCTAGTTGCAACCTCACGCAGTCGTAAGGATCGCGAATTAAATAACTTACAATTTTAATTGTTATTGTGGGATGGGCGTCCCGCCCGTCCAAAAAGGACGGGCGGGACGCCCATCCCACAA